>NZ_CP192050.1:0-68182 GCF_050942265.1 Kribbella sp. CA-253562
ATGGCCCAGGCCGACATCTCCCTCGTACCTGAACCGGGAGCGAAGAACTACGACGCGATGACCTCCGCCGAACTCAAGGACGCCGGCCAGCGCTGGGTCCTGGACTACATCGAGCGTCACCGTCGCCAGCCGACCCAGCAGGAGGTGGGCGACGAGCACGGCAAGTCCCGCGGCTGGGGCCGCGATCTCATGAAAGAGATGCGGATGCGAGGGCTGATCGCCGACGACGGCACCGGAGAGACCGTGGACACGCTCGCCGAGCTGACGGCCGACGTCGAGCGGGCCGAGGCAGAGCGTGAGCAGGCGTTGAATGCCCAGCGGGCGGCAGAGGCCAACGCAGCAAGGATTCAGGAACGGGCAGAGCGGACGGTTGCGGAGGTGCGTGCGGAAGCTGACCGGCGCGTTGCCGCGCTGGAAGGCGCGTTGACCGAACGACTCAGCGGATCCGAGCGGCAGTCCATGGCAACCGTCCAGCGGCTGCAGGCCGAGCACGAGCAGCAGATCCGCCAGATTCGGCAGGAAGCGGATGAGCAGGTGCAGCGCGCGCAGCGCGAGGCAGCAGCGGCGACAGAGGAGGCGGCCCGGCGTCTGGCCGGCCTCGAAGGCGCCTCGGCCGAACGGGTACGACTGAGCGAGCAACAGGCCGCAGCGGAAACCGCGCGGCTGCAGGCCGAGCACGAGCAGCAGCTGGCCGAGCTGCAGCAGCAGGCTGACGCCCGCCTGGACGAAGCCCGGCGCGAGACCGATCGCGTCCGGGCCGAGGCTGAGGTACGCGTCGCAGAGGCGATCGAAAACGCTCCGACAGTACGCCGTGCGGCCGAGGACGAGGCCCGGACCGAGGTCCTGGCCGCGACGATCACCAGCGCGCACCACACATGGCTGCAAGGGTTGATGTACGGCTTCTACGGCGTCGCTGCTGCGGCAGCCCTGACGGGTCAGGTCTGGGCGGGTGTCGAGCACATCCCGTTCCCTGCCAGCTGGCAGATCGGGTGGAAGATCGCGGTTGTCGCTCCGGCGTTCGCCGTGGTCGAGTTCGGCGGCGTCGTCACGGCGTACGCGGCGGACCTGCGCCGGCGCCTGGGGGAGCGGGCCACCGGGTTCCGGATGATGTCGTTCGGTGCGGCAACGGTCGCTGCTGGATTCAACCTGGTCGGGCACTGGGGACAGTGGTTCCCCGCGATCGGCTTCACCGGCTTGTCGGTGTTCGCGTTCGTGCTGTGGCTGCTGTACTCCGAAGCCCGTCGACGGGACGTACTGCGCGACGCCGGAATGATGTCTCGGCCGGCACCGGTGTACGGGATCGGCCAGTGGCTGCGCGACTTCAAACTGACATGGCAGGCCCGCCGTCTGGCGGTCGAATTCGGCTACGGGACCTACGAGTCACTGCGCCACGCGAAGGAGCTCAACGCGGCCGAGGCCGCGGAACGCCAAGCCGAGCTCGAGGCAGAAGAAGCCGCGGAGCGCCGCAGGGCACGCCTCAAGGCGATCGGCGATGCGATCGTCGCGCGGATCGTGGACAGGTCCGAGGACCCGATCGGTGCGGAGATCGCGAAGAACACGATCGACCTGGACCGAGTCGCCGCCGAGGCCGAGCAGCGGGTGAGCTACGACGGGTGGGGCGAACTGATCGCCCAGGACCTGGACCCCTACCGCCAGAAGCCCGACACCGATCCGAAGTCGGTGACGGCGTGACCCAGCACGATCCGAACGGGGGAACGAGTTCGTGGGAAAACAGCCAGACAGTGTCGGTGCCACCACATATGGTCAGCAGGAACGTCTTGTTGATGAAGGCAACGACCACGGGGAAGCGGTCAGCCGGCCTGACCGGGTGCGTGAGGCACCCGGGGCAGGAGGGCGCCGGTCACGGCGTACTCGCCTCCCTGCGCAATTCCCAGGTACCCGGACACATCCGGGCAGCCGCCGCAGCCTGCGGCACGCGACAAGCAAGGAGGCCGGGACGGTGAACGCGATGAGCGTGGTGCGCAAGGTGTTGGCCATGCCGCCGCGCGAAGAGCACGCGGACAGCGAAGCCGCTGCGCCCGCTGTCGAGGTCTACCTCGAGGAGCCTCACCCGCGGATGGAGATCGCCGGCAAGACCTACCCTCTCGAGGGTGCCGACGTCGACACCCGGCGAGCCAACGCGCGCCAGCAGGTCCTGGAATGGGCCCGCACCATCGACCAGCCCGTCCTGGTGAACGTCGAAGAGCACCTCGGCTCGGCCGCCCTCACCTTCTACCCCGATGGGACGATCGAGGCCGTCGTCGAACCACTGGAAGAGCAGTCCGCCCGGGAAGCGGGGACTCCGGCGAAGGCCCATGCCGGGCCGGCACGCGAACTCGGCCACGCGTTCCCGGTCGTGGAAGAGCGCAAGGCCAGCCCGGCGGCCAAGGTACTGCGGTACCTGCTGCTGCTGCTCGTGATCCTGCTGTGCGTGACCGGCGTCCGGGCGATCATCTGGCCCTACGGCTTCGGCCGGTCCGGGCCGGTGACGACGGGCGGAGCGCTGTCGTCCTTCCCTGCGGCCGAGGCCAGCCAGGTCGCGGCACGGTTCACTACGTCGTACCTGACCTGGGACGAGCGGAACCGGGACAGCCGAGCTTCGGCGATCAGCCTCGATCTGGTTCAAGGCCTCGACGCCACGGCCGGGTGGAGCGGGGAAGGCGTGCAGAGCGTCGCAGCTGTCTACCCCGGCGCGGTGAAGACCGACAACGACCACGAAGGCCACGTCGTCGTCCTGGCCCGGGTCATCCCCTTCAAGGGATCCGGACAGACCTGGAAGGCGCAGCCGGCCATCTGGCAGCGGCTATCGGTGCCGATCGAGGTCGGCCCAGCGCGCGTCGTCGTCAGCGGAGCACCGGCCTACGTCCCGGAAGGCCCCGCCATCGGGCGGGAAAACGCCTCCGGGCCGGCGGCAACCGACGAGGCGCTGACGGCGACGACCCAGTCGGACGCTCGCGCGTTCTTCTCCGCCTACGCGACCAGCGACGAGGCCACCTCGGCGATTACCGCACCCGGCTCTGGCATCCGAAGCCTGAACAAGGCTGTGGAGCTGGAGTCGCTGAAGACCTGGACCGTCGATGCCGGTGACGGGGACCGACGGACCGCACAGGCCACCGTGACATGGAAGCTGCCCGGTGGCACGACCCGGCTGACCCAGAACTACGCCCTCATCCTCATCCGATCGACCGCCGCTGACGGAATGCAGCGCTGGCAGGTCGCCGAGATCACCAACAACTAGTAAGGAGCACATAGGAAATGCTGATCGAAATGGTGTCCCTGGCTGCACCGACCGGTGCGGCGTTCAGGGACTGGATCATCACGGTGGCCGGCATCTTCTTCTCCGTCATCTTGGTGCTGCGATCCCTGCAGTACTACGCCGCGAGGGAGTGGGGAACGTTCTTCGGCCACATCGGAGTCAGCGTCGTGGTCGCGGTGATCTGCTTTGCCACCGGAGCGTTCGTGAACGTCCTCACGACTATCGGCCAGCTGATCCTCGGGACGTCCTGATGCGGCAGGGCCGGACGCTGACCAAGCACCTCAACCTCGAAACCCGGCAGTACGACATCCTCGGGCTCGACCTGAACGAAGGGGCCCCGCGGCGCCAGGTAGCGCTTACGGCCGTCTCGTTCGTGATCTGGTGCTTGCTCATGGCTCCCATCGTGGGGCTGCCGGGCCGGTGGGAGGCCGCGATCTACATCGTCCCGCCGATGGTGTTCGCCTGGTTCGCCTGGCAGAAGAGCCCGACCCACGACGGGCGTCGACGACGGTTGACCGACTGGCTGCTGCAGCTGCGCTACACCGTCAGCGGTCACCGTCCGGTCATCTCGCTGGGGTCGCGCCAGCCCACCTCGGCGGAGCTGATTCCGCTGAGGGAACGGATCGCCTTCGACGCGGTGTGGCAGGTGCTGGACTTCCGTCAGGGTCCCCGGACCTCGTGGGGACGAACCAAGAGCCACACCAAGCTCGAGCGGCGCCCGGCGTCCGCGCCGGTCGAGATCTACCAGACCGTCCGGTTGTTCGACGCCGACCAGATCGCTGCCGCCCGGGACAGCACCGTCCGCAAACTCACCAAGCAGCGCCGAGACCTCCCCCAAGGAGCTTGAGATATGAACCGCACGCTGACGCGAGGCCTTGCCAGCCTTGGACTGGGAAAGGATCGATCCGAACCGCCGACCCGGCTGATCGCGGCCGCGCCCGGCCTCCTGGTCAGCGAGACCAAAGCCGAAGCCTGGTTCCTGATCCCGACCGCGAACACCGACCTTGCCACCGAGACGGCACGTGACGCCGAACTCGACAACGTCGTGCGCTTCGCCATGCGGTACCTGGTCGACCGCGAATGCCACTTGAAGGTCGTGTGGGGCCGGGTCTCGGGCATGGATTACGCCGCCGAAGTCGCGAGCCGATTCGTCAACGGCGACGGCGAAGCGTGGGCCGAGCAGCGCGGCGCACGAATCGACGCCGACGACCTGCCCCAGCGCTACGTGCTCCTCGGCGTGAAGCTGGCCGACCGGAACACGCGCGGCGCCGGCAAGAGTGGCGTACTGGCCGAGGCGCTCGGTACGACGACCAAGCAGGTACCAAAAGAAGAGATGGCCCACCTGTCACAGCAGGTCCGCAAAATCGGCCAGGCTCTGGCCAAGTCGCCGTGGCAGGCGCGCATGGCCAGCGTCGAGGAGATCTCCTGGATGATCTCGCGCGAGATGCACCGTGGCGCCGTCGGGATCCCGCGCGCCGGCCTGATCACCGGCGCGCCCCTCGGCCGGCTGGTCGCCAGCAAGATCGTGCCCTACAGCGACCACATCGAGATCTTCGACGTCAGCGACCAGGTATCGGCCTACGCCTGCGTGCTCACGATGGACGAGTTCGACGAGGTCCTGGAGGTGCCGGGCCCGGGGGAGTGGCTTCGGACCCTGTCCGAGGTCTCCTACGTGACCGGGGAAGGCACCGAACGCAGCGTGAACGTGGATGCCTCCGTGCGGTTCACCGTGCTGCGCCCCAAGGACGCCGGAAAGATCGTCAGCGAGTCGAAGAGATCGGCCAAGGAGCAGGCGCGCAGCGCCAGCCGCAGCTCGGCCGGCACACCGTCCGACGAGGTCGCCGAGACCGAGGACGTCATGTCGCTGCTGCAGCGCGACATCCGCCGAGACGGCATCACGCTGGTCGAGGACCACCCGCGGCTTGTCGTGACCGGCAGCTCCATCGAAGAGCTCGAGATCCACGTCGACGCTGTCATCCAGCACTATGCCGAGCGCGGGATCGCCGTGAACATCGGCGCGAACGAGCAGCGCGACCTCTGGCTCGAATCTATGCCAGGTGACCGGCTGAGAGTGACCGATCTGGGTCACGTACGCGAGGCCAGCGCCTTCTTCGGCAGCTCCTTTTGGTGCGGCAGCCGCGTCGGGGAAGACACCGGCCCGGCGATCGGGATCCTGACTGGAAGTACGCCGGGCATCGTGCGGTACGACGTCGCGGCCGGCGCCAGCATGAACGACGCCACGACCACCGCCCTCATCGGCCGTTCGGGCCGCGGTAAGTCAACGGCCCTCATGCTGATGGGCCTGGACGCAGCGATCAGCGGCGCCTGGTCAGTGATCCTCGACCTGAAAGGCGATCTCGCCGGCGTCGTCGACGTGGCCAAGGACTACGGCATTC
This sequence comes from Kribbella sp. CA-253562, assembly GCF_050942265.1. Lineage (GTDB taxonomy): Bacteria > Actinomycetota > Actinomycetes > Propionibacteriales > Kribbellaceae > Kribbella. The sequence goes on from NZ_CP192050.1 coordinate 5,653, forward strand.
CTTCGGCTGTCACGGAGATCTCACCCAAGTACTCCGGGGCCGCCGACATGTTCCGGTTCCTTGCCACCGATCAGGCGGTGCTGCAGATTCCGGCCCAGCTGATGCTGATCGCGCCGCGGGAGCTCCGAGCGGGCGCCGAATCGCTGATCGTCGAGGCCGTCCGGACCGAGGCCGCCGAGAGCACGCGGCCGACGACCAACGGCGTGATTCAGCGGCTCATGAGCAGCGACGACACGCAGGCATCCAGGCTCGGCCGGGCGCTGTGGGGTCTGACGCAGGACGGTATCGGCAGCATCGTTGCCGGGCCGCCGACCGACGTCGCGGATCCGCTGAGCACCGAACCTGGGCTGTGGCTGGTCCAGCTGCCGAACCTGAGCCTGCCCACACCGACCAGCGACCCCGACCAGTGGACACCCCCCGAGCGCGTCGGCATGGCCACGCTGCGCGGACTCCTGACCTGGCTCATCAACACCAGCGGCAACCCATTGATCCGGAGTCAGGCCAAGGTCATCGGTATCCCCGAGGTCCACCTGCTGGCCAAGACCAACGACGGAGCCTCCTACCTCGACCGCAGTGCCCGGATGGGCCGCGCCTTCGGTACGTCGCTCGTGCTCGACACACAGGACTCAGAGACCATCGCGAACAACCCGGGACTGGTCGAGCAGCTGCGCACGATCTTCGTGTTCTCGCTGCGGTCGATGGACCAGCTCGTCGGCGCAGCCGAGCTGCTCGGGCTGCCCAACCACCCGAGCACCTACAACATGATCCGCAACATCAACACCAAGCCCGACCGCTCCATCTGGCACGGTCACTGCCTGATGCGCGACCGGCGCGACGAAGTCGCCTCGGTGCAGTGGGAGTACCCGAACGCCGAAATCGCGCGCCAACTCAACACGAGCCCCACCTCGGGCCAAGGCCGACCTGGAGAGCCGGAGGACGAGCTCGAGGACGAGTACTTCGACGAGTACGCCGACGAGGAGGGCGTTGCATGACCACCGCTCCGCCCACGGACCAGAACCCGCGCCGCCGACGCCTCCTGATTGGCATCGCCCTGCTGGCCCTGATCATCGCGGTGATCGTCATCGTGATCATCGCGGCCTCGGGTAGCAAGGGAGACGGGTCGACGCCGCCCACGCCCGACCAGCGCGACCAAGCCGCGATCGCCTACGTCAACGCCATCAACGCCGGCGACCCCGAGGCGGTCTGCCGCCTGGAGACCGCTCGTCAGCGGGGTGACGACTCACTCGCCGAGTGCGCGGAAGACCGTAAGTACCTACGCGACCGCAACGTGAAAGCCGACGAGCCGAAGGTGATCCGGTCCAGGCAGCTCGCGGAAGGTACCGGCGTGCTGGTCGAGTACCACCTCACCACCGGCGGCGACACTCCAAGCCACGACGCCCTGCGGATGCTTCAGCAGCCCGACGGAGCGTGGCTCATCGACCAGGCCGAAAGCGCCGACGCCGCAACCATGGCCACCGACGACCCGATCCTGACCGCACTTGGCGAACGGAGGGCAGCACAGTGAACCGCCGACGCCTAGCTCTCACCGTGGTGATCGCCGCAACGATCGCCACGGCCGGTACGGCGTACGCGGCCGGCGCTGCCGACCCGCAGCCGACCCAGACCACCCCGACCGGCCTCGGCGATCTGTTGCCCACACCGGATCTGACCCACGGCGACACCCGCAACATGTTCGAGGCCTACAGCGCCATGAGCTACAGCCTCGACACCGACGAAGGCAAGATCCCGGACGGGATCAACGGCATCCTGAACGCCTACGCGAACCTGCTCTTGTTCTACCTGGTGGCCATCACCCGGGCAGCGATCACGGTCGGCTGGTGGCTGTTCAGCTTCACCGACATCAAGGCCGTCAGCGATGCGACGTCCGGGATCGTGACCTCGGCGAGCTCGGCGCTGACCAGCTGGCTGCTGCCGTCGGCGCTGGCCTTCGGGGCAGTGCTCGCCTTCGCCCGGCACCGCGGCTCCCGAGAGGGCGGCGGCTTCTCGCAAGTGCTCTGGGTGATCGCGTCAGGGCTGCTCGCCGTCAGCTTCACCACCGGCGCCGCGACATGGGTCAACGGACTGGACTCTGCGCGACAGCTCGGCGCGACCGCCGTCATGGACGCGTCGACCAGGACGATCACGAGCAACAGCACGGAACCCTTCGAGACGCCGGCACCCTCGTACGAGCGCGGAAGCGAGCGTGACAAGCTCCTGCGGCAATCGGCCGATTCCACCTGGCGCGCCTTCGTCGTCACACCGTGGTGCCTGGCCGAGTTCGGATCCCTCGAAGCCTGCAAGCGGTACGGCAAGGCAATCCTCGACCGCGGCACCGACGCCGACAAGCGCAAGAAGTACATCAACGACGAGCTGAAGCGGGCAGAGGGCGGTGATGACAGCCCGACGGTGCAGTGGACCAAGGGCAACAGTCCCATCCAGCGCATCGGCATCATGTCCCTGGCTATGATCGCCGCGGCGATCTTCGCCGCTCTGAGCATCGCCTTGTGCTTCGCCGCGCTGATGGCCTTCATCGGCGCACTGCTCCTGCTCGTCACCGGCGTCTTCTTTGCCTGTCTGTGGGTCATCCCCGGCCGGCCACGGCAATGGGGCATCAACTGGTTCGAGATGCTCATCGGCCTTGTGCTCCAGTCGATCCTCGCCCTCCTGGTCTTCGGTACCACCTTGTCTTTGGTGACCGCGATCTACTCCCTGTCGGGAACGATGGGCTGGCTGCCGACCAACGGCCTGGCCATCGTCGTACTGTTCGCGGCGTTCCGACTGCGGCGGATGCTCGAGGGCATCACACAGATGATGCGGCCCGGGTACGGCAGCAGCGGACTCGTCGGCGCGATGGCACTGCGCCAGGTCACCCGGGGGATCGGCAGCCTGTTTCGGTCCACTGGCCGCGGCCAGACCAAGCGAACGCCGAAGTCGCGGCGAGACGGCGGCGACCGGCCCAAGTCCGAGCGGCTCCCTGGCGACGAGGATGGAATCAAGCCACCGCCACCACGGCCGATGCCGCCCCAAGAACCGCAGAACAGCCGCGGACCCCGGCCACGGCCGGGTGGCCAGCCGGGAGGCCGGCCGGGAGACGGGCCAGGTCAGCAGCCCGAGGCAGCGCGCGCCGAGGTACCGAAGGACCCAGCTCAGCGCGAAGAGCAGATCAATGTGCCCCGACCACGGACAGTTTCCGCCGAGCCTGCGGGCAAGGACCGCCACGCGGTGACCGTCGGCGACCCCGACAAGATCGCCGCCAAGCCGGCCACGGTGACCCCGGCCACGACCACGACCACCGCCTCGACCTCTAAGCCCGCACCGGGCGACGACGGCAAGTCGGAGCGCCACAAGACCGAGGGCGAACGACTCCCGTCGCACCAGCCGTCGCGAGGTGTCGGCCGGGGCACAACTCGGCCGGGCGATGCGGAGCGGACGCACACGCCGTCGCGAGGTGTCGGCCGGGGCACAACTCGGCCGGGCGATGCGGAGCGGACGCACACACCGGCCAAGGCCTACCGGCCCGGTCGGGCGACGACCCGCTACGAGACCGTGCGGCCGAGCACGCCGACTCTGCGCGAAGGGCCCCCGCCGCCCGGAGCCCGGCTACGACCGGTGCGCCCCCAGCAGCGGACCTTCCGTGTCTACAACGCCGAGCCGCCCAGTGGTCCGCCTCCTCGTGAGCGGATCCCGGAAAGGACGTCATGACGCAGGATCCGCAGCGCCCCAACGACTGGCGTGACCTGCTGAATCCGGACTACGACTACTCCGACGAGATCCTCGATACCGAATCGGGCCGAGGCCGGCGCCGCAATAAGCGGCGCTGGCGCAAGGCCGACCGGCAGAACCGGGCCGCCTGGATCCGCGAGGAACGCCGCAACCAGGAGCCGGTCAGCCCAGGGGCCATGCTCGGTGCTGTCGTCGTCGTGATCGCGCTGGTCTTCAGCGCGGCCTACGTCGTACCGAAGTGGTTCACCAAGGACGAGCCTGCTCGAGGCAGTGACGACGGGGGAGGGGTGACGATTCTGCGGCCGACAGAGGCCGCCACCGGCGGCCCGATCGTCCAGCCGTCTTCGAGCGTCACGAGCTCGCCCACGACGTCGGCGCCGGTGCTGCAGGCCTCCCAGGTCGACGGCATCCTGCAGACATGGGCGAAGCAGTTCTACGCCCGCCAACCGGCCGTCGAGACGTACGACGCCCTGGTCGACCGAATGGAGCCGTACTTCACCGACGATGTGCAGGAATCACTCAAGGAGGCCGGTGACCCGACGTACGACGCGCTCGCGACCGATCAGGGAGCGTCTCGTGTCCGGCAGGTCACCATCACCGCGCCCCCGGCGACTGGCGGCGCGCCTGCAGACACCCCGACCAGAGTCACGCGCCTCCTGGTCGCGCAGATTCAGGTGACCGGCAAACGCCCCGCCCGGTTCGAGCTGCGAGCGCTGGTCACGGTGGTGCCCGATCGCGGTAGCTGGAGGATCAGCTCAATCGCCGGCAAGACCGGCTGATGTACGACGAACGCGACCTCGCCAAGGCCGGCAGCGCCGGAGCAGCGCTGCTCGGCCGAGGCGCCATGGTCAAGGTCGGCATCCTCGCCGCCTTCGCACTGATCATCGCCCTGTTCGCGCTCGCTCCCGCCGCCAAGACGAACACCGTCGCGGCCGGGTGCTCGATCGAGGTTCCCGGCTCGGGGACTGACCAGCCTGAAACCGACGGGCCACTGCACGCACAGCAGATCGAGTACGTGAAGATGTTCGACCGGATCGCCGCCGAGAACAACCTGCCCGGCCGCGCGACGCTGGTCGCCATCATGACGGCCCTGCAGGAATCCCAGATCCGCAACCTGCCCGGCGGACACGCCGACTCCGTCGGCATCTTCCAGCAACGCCCCAGTACCGGCTGGGGCAGCAAGCAGCAGCTGCAGAACGAGGAGTACGCCACCCGCGCGTTCTTCGGCGTTGGCCCCCAGGACCCACCGCCGCCAGGACTGATCGATATCGACGGCTGGTACACCATGCCCTTGACCGAAGCGGCCCAGGCCGTGCAGGTCTCGGCCTTCCCTGACGCCTACGCCCGCCACGAAGGCACCGCTCGCAAGCTCGCCGTCGAAGCGGGTATCAACCTCGACCGCCCGGGCGACCCCTACGGCGGCCGACCATCTCGCCCGGGCGCGACCACCGGCCCATCCGGCGCGCCGATCCTCAACCCCTGCATCGGACCCGGCGATACCGGGCCGATCGACGGAACATGGCCCGAGGAGTCCTGCAGCGTCGTACCGGACCCCAGCAACGGGCGCGGCTGCGTCACCCCGCGGACCGCCGCCTGGATCATGCAAGCGCGGACCGCCCTTCGAGGACAGGGCATGAGCTGCTGGGACGCCCACGCCTGGAACCCGACCAGCGACCATCCCCGTGGACGCGCGTGCGACCTCATGACTGGTCGCGACGCCCGCAAGAACGCAGCGGAGAAGGCCAAGGGAGATCGCATCGCGGCCTGGACCCTCAGCACCGCCAGGCAGACCGGCGTGCGCTACGTGATCTGGTACGGCCGGATCTGGTCGGCCAGCCGCGGAACGTGGGAGAAGTACAACGGTGGCGGCGTCTACGACGCGAACGACCCCAACGGCGGGCACTTCAACCACGTGCACGTCTCGATGTACTGAACCACCACGAGCCGTGTCCCGAGCTGCTTCGGATCTCTCGGGCCACGAAAGAGGGGTCCTCGGCCGAGCGCCGGGGACCCCTCGCAGTTGTGGTCGTTCTACAAGATCATGTCGGCGGGGAGCATCGCGCCAGCTAGCAACCCAGCCTCGATCTCACGGTCGATCCGATCCCAGTCGATCCCGGTCCAGTGCTGGATCGACAGCCGGCCGGAGTACACGGCAACCTGGCCGTGCTCGGCCACCAGCTGGACCCAGATCGGGTGTACGGCCAGTTCCAGATCGGCCATCACCGACAGGCCGGTGCTGAGCACCAGACGCCCTAGGACGAACGGCTGCTGCGTCCTGATGGGCGTGAACCGGACCTGCGTCTCCACCCGGGCGATGGGGTTCTCCTTCTGGACCTGCGTGACCTGTTCCCAGCCGGCGTCGAACAGTGCCGCCGACGTACCGTCGATCCGGAGTCCGTCGTCGGTGACGAGGGTGACTTCCCCGTGGTTCGACACGAACAGCACCGGACGTACCGGCCCGCCCGGGAGCTGGAGAATGGCACTCATTGCGCTGACGGACTGAGCCGGGTGGTCGTCCGCGTCAAGGTAGTTGCGGAGCTCGGCGCGGGGGAGGTGCCGCACCTCTGAACCGGAGCAGGTGGCGTGGGTGAGTGCGAGCGCGGTGAGCTCGCCCGGTGCTTCGTCCGGGTCAGAGATCAGCAACACCAGGGACGAGGCCTCCTTGCTGGTCTCGATCGGCTGAGAGCAGTCCCGGCACATCCCGACGCCCACCTCGGCCTCCGCCAGGTGCCGTTCAGCGGCTTCACCGAGGTGCTCGGCGACCTCGGGTGCCATGGTCGGTCGCATCAGGCATATCCGTTCTGTTGAAGGTCAGTGGTGGTGGTTTCGCGGCGGATCCGCTGTGCGAGCTCGCCCAGGAGAATAGCGGCGATCGCCTCACGAACCGGTGCGGTCACGAGCAACCGCAGTTCGTCGGGCAGGTCGACAGCCGCCGGCGAGCCGGAGCGTAGCTGCATGGCCAGTTCGAGGGCCCTGAGGTCGTCATCGACCATCGGCTTCCCCAGCTTCGGTTGCCGACTCCGGCGGCGGCTCGGTCTCCCCGTATTTCGCCATCCACTCGTCGAAACGGGCCAGCCACTCATTCACCGACCGCGACTCGACGCCCTGTGTGGTGACAAGGTCGCGCAGCAGCGCGGACGCGGATCCCGCCAGCGCTACTGACTGCGCAGCGTGGGGAGGCACGCCGCGATCGAGCAGTTCCGTCAGTTCAATGTCGATCTCGACCAGGTGGATCCCGTGCACCCGTTGGGCTGCGGTCGGATCATCGGTGGCCAGGGAGTTGTCCCGGGCTCGCCGTACAAGCTCCCTCTGGCGCCACAGCTCGATAGCGCGGACGCCGGCGGCACCACGGGTGGCTGCTGCCGCCTCTCTGCCCCGGTCCAGTCGCTCACCGAGCTCCCGGGTCAACTGCCGTACTTCGGGGCTGGGCTGCATCTCGTTCATAGGTCGTGTACCTCTCGTAGTCTCAGGAAGAAGGCGGCCGGAGACGTTACTGGCGTCCCCTGCCGCCCTCAGTCAGTAGCTAGTTTTCGGGCCGGCGGGCGGGTCGAGCTCACGGTGAACCTCGTACAGACACATCCCGGCACCCTCGAGAGCGCTGATCGCCTCAGCCATCTCCTGCGGCTGCGCGTTGAACTGGTCGACCTGGTCGGCGACGAGCTCGGCGATCTGCTGCGTCGCTCCGAGGGTCTTGCTCAGGGCGTCGACCACCTTCCCCAGCTCGACGCGCCGAAGCTGCCCGAGCTCGGCCACCAGGCCTGTTCCGTCGAGCTGCTCGACGAGGTTCTCCCAGGTAGCGCAGGCCAGCAGCAGCTCGTCTACTGGGCCCAGAGCAGAGGCGTCGGTCATGTCGTCCTCCCCTTCGTCGTGGCTTTCAGGCTTCCGGTCAGCACCGACACGTTCGCCGGGTGCCGGCGACGCGGCGGAGTCACCACTTGGACCCGCGGACCGGGTAGCGCCGCGCGATGCGACGACGCGCTCGGGTGGTGCGCCGGCCAGGCCCGGTGTTGAGCCGGTCATTGATGTAGGTCCAGGCGCCCAGCGCCACGGCGTAGGTTGGGCTGCCGAACTCGGCGCGGAGAAGACGCGCTTTCAAGGTCCGCTTGTAGCCGCGGAGCTGGTCGCGGCTGTGGCCGGCCAGCATCTGCTCGGCGCGGCGGTAGCCGGAGGCGTACCGCTGCGCGTTCCGGGCATGGGTCGGCCCGGCGTTCGTGGTCGATGACATGATGGTGTGCTCCTGCCTCAGTGGTGGGATCTGGTGGCCGGGCCCGGGTCTGCAAAATCGGGGTCCGGTCACCGCTTGTGTGATGCGGTGAATTGGTGAGCTACTGCGGTGGTTCAGGGTGCTTGTCCAGCCAGGCGAGCCACTCGTCGCGCGGAGAGACGCCGTTGCGATCTGGACTCCACCAGAGCTTGACGTCGTCCCGCTTGACGATCTGGGAGATCCGGCCATCGCTGAGCTCCGTGGCGTCCGCGATTCGCGTCTGCCGTACTCCTTCAACGGCCGCAGCTCGGATCGCCGCGTCGTACAAGATCTTGAGTTGAGCCTCTTGGGCCTTGACGGCCTTGTGGTGCTCGGAAATCAGTCGGACTGCCTGCAGCAGCTCGGCTTGTCGCTCGGTCAACTCTTTACCCATACCAAGACCTTAATGTTCTAAATTTGCTTTAGCAATCTAAAGATCCGCCTCGGCTGGTGAGGGAAGATCTCTCGTCGGTCAGGCGCCCCGCAGGGTGCGCGCGGCGGCAAATGTCCTTGTCCAGTTGCCTTTCGGTCGAGCTCGGCGAGTCTGGACAAAGGTCTCTGCCGCTGTGCTCAGGCTTGCCCGCCTGGTTGACGCGAGATCGTGCCGATGACAACTCTCAGAACGAGGGCCGGGGGAGTGGGGGCAGCGCCCCCGCAGCTTCTGCCCCCGGCGAGGACTACGCCGGCGACCTGTGCCAGGTCGTATCCGAGAAGATCTCCCGCACATGCTGCTCGGCCGCCTGGCGGTCTTCCTCGCTGACGGTGTCGCCGACGTAATCGATTCGGTCGGTCCCGTGCGCGGTCAGCTCCAGCTCAGCCCACGCCCGCAGGGCCGAAAGAGACCTGATCTCCTGGCCCTCGTCCTCGGCCAGAGCCACGAGCGCGGTCAGCATCCGCAGGTCCAGGTCGAACCGTGGGCGCATCGTAATCCGGGCATTCCCATCCCTGCGCATCGTGATTTTCACTTCTGGCCTCCGATCAACGATCTCGTGCTGCCGGTCGGGCAGCTCGGTGTTCATGCCAGAAATATAGCAAGCTAAAGATTATTTAGCAAGCTAAAATCTGTGCGGGAGGGAGTCATCGGCCGGAGCACCGAATCAGCGTGACGGGCTGGTCATCGCTTGGAGGAGTTCGTACGCCGTACGACAGTCGCCGAGCGCGCTGTGGCTACCGCCGAGAGGGAGCCAGCGTCGACGGAGCTCCCAGTCGGTACGGCGGCCCATGAGGCAGGCCCAGTTCGCGAAGTCGGCGAGGTGTGCCGGGTCGAGTCCATCGCGGTCGCTGTGGCCGACGACCACGCCATGATCGAAGCCGGCGTTGTACGCCAGGACGGTGCGCCCGGCAGTGACGGCGAGGAGCTGGGGGAGGACCTCGCTCCAGTCCGGAGCGTCGGCGACGTCGTTGTCACTGATGCCGTGGATCCAGCGCGCGTCGGGGCTGATCGGGCAGCGCGGGTTGACCCGGCTGTCCAGCAGGGTCTCGCCGGTGGCCGCGTCGACTACGGCGATCTCCACGACGTACCCGTCAAGGTCGGTGGTCTCGGTGTCCAGGATCACCGCGGCGCCCGGCTCGCGCATGGTGCGCGCCCAGCGCAGCGCGGCGCCGGCATGGGTCGAGACGGCGATGTCGTCCTCGTACTGCGACATGGTCTCGTCGGCGGCGATCGCCGCCCGTACGTCGTCGACCGTGAGGGCGCCGGTGCGCTCGAAGTCGATCTCCCAGCGGCCGGCGCCGGGGTGCCACCATGCCCAGGTCTCGATCTCGTGTTTCTGGCCGAGGCGGGCGATCCACCGGCGGATCGCGGCCGCGCGGTCGACGGGCCGGTTCGAGAGCTCGCGCAAGGGAGAGGGGTCCCCGGGCTTGACCGAGTGCAGCGCCTCCCAGTCAATCGCCGGGTGCGACCGCAGCTCCTCGAGGTCGCCGACGCGGTACAGCGGTACGTCGACCTCGCGGTACCTGGTGACCTGCACCGACGTGTAGGTCTTCGGCGCGAGGAGATCGGCGGCGAGCAGGTACTTGAAGTCGGTGGGGCGCAGCTCCAGCTTCTCCGTGGCCTGCTGGGCAGTGAGGAGCCGATCGGCGCGCAACTGCTCGGCCAGGTCCTCGTCGTCGGCGAGGGCGTCGAGCTCGGCCTTGCGGACCCGGTCGTAGTCGTCGGTGGTCAGGCCGCGCTCGGCCGAGACGCGGCGGAACTCGGCGCGGCGCCACCCGAGGTAGTCCGCGGCTTCAGCGATGTGGACGCTGGCGTCGAACCAGGCGGCCCGGTCGGCGACGATCCGCGCCAGGTCTTCGGCCGGTACGGCGTCCAGCGCGCGGCAGTCGTACAGCGGCCACTCCTTGTAGTAGGAGTCGATCGCCAACAGCTCCGCGGCGACCAGTGCCTCGACGTCCCACTTCTCGACAGTCAGGCCGGTCCGCTCGGCCAGCCGCTGAGCGGACCGGTGCGCGCCGATCGGCGCGTCCTCGCCGAGAACGGCAACGATCTCGGCACGCCGATCGCGGATCCCGTCGGCGACGTCGACCAGCCACGGCGGGCCGGCATCAGGAACCAGGCCTTCGCGGACGGCGGCCTGCAGTTGCCACTCCGACAGACCGGTGTGCCGCAGCACCTGGAGAGGCCCGAGAGTCGCAGGCTTGCGCGCCTTCTTCGGCGTTCGGTCCGCCGTACCGGGCTGATTGCTCACAGTCATGCCTCCGATAGTCCACGGCCGCGCCGACAGTCCGGCGAGCGCAAAACGCGCTTTCGTATCTTTAGTTTCGCATCGAGAACAACGAAAGTCACTGAAGCTACGTTAGTGACTTTAGATACGAAAGCCGATAGAATCTGGACATGGCGACCGATGAGAGTGGCGAGTCCGGCGGACCGGTGGATGGATCCGCCGCCGAGCAGCGGGCGGGTCTGTGTCAGTTCCCCGGCGATGAGCCGTGTCCCCGGCCGAGCCGGCCGGACCCGAAGACCGGCCGCAGGCCGTTGTACTGCGAGCAGGCCGACGCCCCGGGCGCGCCGATCCACAACCGGGGGAACGCCTGGAAGGCCAAGCGCAAGGCGAAGGTCAAGGCGTCGGCCGGTGCCGGGTCGGACGCCGGTACGCCGGACGACGCGGCGGAACTCTTCGACAAGCGCCCGGTCACGGCGTCCAGTACGTCACTCGCCGCGCAGCTGCCGAACCTGCGTGATCAGCTGCAGGGCATGCACACGGCGCTCAGTACCGTGATGGAGCGGCTGGACACCATTGACGACGTCGAGGCGGCCGCCGCTGAGGTGGAACAGGCTCATACCGAGGCCCGCGCGGCGGTCGCGGAAGCCGAGCGGCTTCAAGGCGAAGCGGAACGTCGTGCCCGCCAGGCTGAGAAGCGCGCCGAGCAGGCCGCCGAGGCGCGGGAAGAAGCCGATGACGCCGCCGAGGAGGCGATCGCCGAAGCGGAGCGGCTGCGTGAGGAGACCGCAGCACAGATCGCGCAGATCCAGGCCGAGGCAGCCGAGCAGATCGAGCAGGTCCGCGCCGAAGCGGCGGCCGCCGTGGAGACGGCCGCGCAGCAGGTGCAGGCGGCGTTGGCCGCGGAGCAGTCGGCCCGGACCGACCTCGAGCGAGTCCGGACGGCGGCCGCCGAGCAGGTCGCGGCCGCCGAGGCCGGCGCCCGGGAAGCGATCACGGCCGCCGAGGTGCAGGCCGTACAGGAGGCCGCCGAACTGAGGGCCGAAACGGACCGCCGGATCGCCGAGGCGGACAGCGCCGCCGAGGCGCGGATCGCTGCTGCAACGGCCGAACGCGACGAGGCCCGTACCGCGTCGACCAGGGCCGAGACCGAGCGCGATGCCGCCCAGGCCGCCGCTGCGGCCGACCGGGCGACGGTCGAGCAGCTACGCGCCCAGCTGGTCGCAGCTCAGCGAGAACACCGCGAGGAGCTGGCCGCCTTGCGCGAGGACGCGAGGGTGGTTCGTGAAGAGACCCGGGCCGACCACCAGATCCAGCTGGCGGAGCTGAAGCAAGCGAGCGCGGCACAGATTGCGACGCTCACCGAGGCCCTGGCTGCCGCCCGGCAGCAGCTGCAGGCCTCCGCGGGGCCGGAGCCGGAGGGACCGCGCCGCCGCCGAGGGAAGGAGCAGCCGGAGTGATCACCCGCCGAGCACACGCCCGTCGTACCGGTGAATCGAGACGCCTGCCGGCGAACTGCCCGTCCTGCGGCTGGCAAGCCGACTCGGCCGAGGACAAGAAGCTGCTTCAAGACGAGCTTCTGACTGAGTGGTGGGCGCTCGGCCAGGTCGAGCCCGCGACGATGACAACGGAGCAGAAGTACTGCGGCCAGTGCCGCCCGAGCGCCGTGTATCTCGTTGCCTGCGGCATCTGCCGCGACGGCCCTCTCCTGGCCGGCGAGCTGGCTGCAGCTGCGATCGCCAGCGAGCCCGACCTGCCGGTGGTGGTCGCCGAGGCACTGACGGACCGGGGTTGGCGCCAGCTGGCCGACGTACGCGGCAAAGGCCCAGGATGGGTGTGCTGCCGATGAACCTGTCGGATGACCAGCTCGCCCGGGCCGCCGCTGCCCTGGACCTTTGGTACAGCAACCCAGGCGATGCCCCCTACCGGGCGTCCGGCGTGAGCTGGAGCCTCGACGAGCTGCAGGGCATGCACACGGCACTCGAGGCAACCAGCGAGCTGGCCGCCCTGGAGGCGCTCGGTGCCGAGCCGGACAACGAGCTCTCCACCCCTGAGCAAGACCAACAGAACCTGGCCATGATCGCCGAGCTACGCGCCCGACTGGCCTGATTCCGCGTGCCGGACGTCGACTGGCGAGGCGAGCTGGCCTGCCTACCATGCCGGGACTCAGCGTCCAGGGTTGTGCTCCGCATCGCCTCCGTCGACGGGCCGCAAGCGGCCCGCCCTGGTCCCCGAGCCTCGACCGGCACGGCGTACGGCAGAAGCGGGTAGGCGGGGCCTGCCGCGCTGAACGGCCACCTCTCACGTAGCTTCGGGGCGAACCCACCCGACTCTGTCTTAGACGCGACTTGCCCCGGAGGGACCGATGACCAGGCTCAACGACTCACGGCTGTGGGCGCTGATGATGGACCCGCTTCGCTCCGCCGGCCTGGACACTCCAGCAGCCGGTCGAGTGTCCCGGCAACTCGTGGCCGTCGTACGCAACGAACGCTCACCACAGCGACGCACCTACGGACCAGGCGATGCCCTGCCCGACCCTCCACCTGCGCAAGTGACCGATCTCGACGGCGACGTCTGGGAGCAACAACCCGCCGCCGGCGAAGGCTGCTACCGCATGTGTGACCGCGACCGCGCAAGGAACGCCGACAGCTCAGACGACATCGAAAGCATCCGCGTGTGGCCAAACCTGCTCGAGGAGTACGGACCGCTCACCGCTGACCGCGACAGCAACCCACCAGCAGCCGGCTGATGAGCGACGCCGACCGAGATCGCCTTGTACGCCAGCTCGCTGAGGAACTCGTCATCACCGAGGCCGAGCACGCCGCCGCAGGCCTTCGCCGACTAACCGTGCTGCACGACCTGGCCGACGACCAGGAAACCGACCGCGCCGCACTCCTCGACTTCGTCGACGACGTCTGCCGCGCACACAAGATCGAGACAGCCGGCGGAGTGGCATCCGGCCAGCGGCCGGTCGGGAACCACCCACGAGGTACCCGCTGGACGCGATGGATGTTCGCGCCCCCGAACGCGGCCGAGGATCTCGCCACGGTCCGGGCCGCGCTGCAGGAGCGCTACCCCAGTTGGCCGATCGAGGCCGAAGACTACTGATCCCCGGAGGAACTCGAGCGTGCTCGACCCCGACATGACCGAGGCCGTTCCCCTGCTGCTGGAGCAGCACTTCGACCTGGACCTCATCGAAGCCGTGACGTACGACGACGAAGGACAAGCCGAGCTGCTGGCAGCGTGCGGTGGTGTCTGCAGTGGTGACGCCGCCTCACTGAGCTTGCTGTTCGGCGAGCTCGCGGATGAATTCGACCGCGAACCGACGTACCGGGACAAAGTCCTCGACTCCCTGCGGCCCGCGGCCGCGCTGGCTCGACAGGTCCAGGCGCGCAACGACGCCCTCCAGATCCGCGAGGCCTGACCGGACCGGGTCGGAACCCATTCCCGACCTTCGACCAGCCCCAATGCAGATCCGGACCAAAGCTGCGAGCGCCGACGGCGTGTCGGGGTTACGCCGACCCGTGCATACTGGTCTCAGACCGCGGTGGTGTGCGAATGCTGCCGCGAAAGAGGCAGTCTTCCCCGGTGTGGGCTGTGACTCGATTGTCGAGTAAATGAGGAGTGGGACGCGCAAACGCTTGGGTCGGCGCACCCCCTTGAGATCCGGCCACACCGGGAGGCGGACCTCAGTTCAACCAGCATGCGCTGGTCGAGCTGAGGCCTGCGATTGGCCCCCACCCCGACCAGCTGAGTCGGGAAGGAGCTGTCCATGGGACAGGGGGCGATGGTCGCCATCCTCTTGATGGCGTACGCGGCTTTCGTGCTGGTGCTGAGCACAATGGCCGGCTGCGTGGCAATCTTCGGTGACGATGCCCAGCGACGAGACTCGGCCTACCGAGTTCTTAAATTTGTTCTCAGTACTGGGACTGGTGCCGGCGGAGTCGCTGCAGTCGCGGCCCACCTGTACCAGAGCGGGATCTTCGAGCTCGGCGGGTGAGTGCTGGCTTGGCCGAGTACTGATGAGCGCAGTTTGTCGGTGCCCCGGTGGCACACTCGTCCTGTGATGCCATCTGAGTGCGGACGGCTCCGTCGTGATCGGTAGGCGCAGCAGACATCTGCCGTCGCAGCCGACTGCGCCCACACCGTCGGATGCTCTGATCGTGCTGGCGCTCGAGGAAGCCCGCCGCGCGATCGACCAGCAGCGCGAGGATCTCAAATCCGTGCGTGACCGAACGATCGCGTTGCTAGGTATCGCGACGGTCACGGCCTCGGTCGTCGCTGCAGCCGGCGCCGGCAGAAGCAGTTCCGCCCCAAGCTGGGCGCGATACGCAACGGCGGCCTGCATCATCAGCCTGGTGCTGGTGACGCTGTTCGTCAGCTGGCCGCGCACCATCCGATTCACCTATAAACCGAAGGTCATCCTGGGCTGGGCCGATGCCAATACACCCGACGCCGAAGGTCGCCGGCAGATGGCCGAGTACCTCGAATCCGACTACGACAAGAATCGGCAAGTCGTCGATCAGCTCCTGGGGGCCTTCCAGCTCGGGATCTGCCTCCTGGCGCTCGAGATCGTCTTCCTGCTCTGCAGCCTTTGGGGATGAACTGCGATGCCTGACGAACCAACACCGAAAACCGCGCCGCCAACGCCGGACAGGCCTCCTCTGCCGTACCCAGGCCGCGAGGAGAAGCGCACCGAGAAGCCGTTCGAGCGGCCGCCTGCAGAGCCTGACCGCCGTACTCGGCCGAGGGGGCGCTGACATGGTCGAAGCCAAACCCCGGTGCATGTTCTGCGACGGCACGCGCGAGGTCAGCGAGCACGAAGTGCTAGGTCAGTCGATCGCCGTGTGTGCCTTCTGTGCGCAGAATGTCCTCCGAACAGCAGTCGACTCCGCCAATTCAGTCCAGCGGCTCGACGCCGGCTACCAGCCGCCGAGCACGGACCACACGCGACTCGGGCAGGCGCTGTGCGAGCAGTGTGCCCAGCCAGTCATCTGGGCCACCATCAACCACGGCTCAGAAATCGCTCTAGACGCGGAGCAACGAGTGGCCGATGGTGTGCCCAAGTGGCGGCGCTGGCGGCTGCTGCCACAGAACAAGGCGAGCAAGTGGCCTCCGCAGTCTCGCCCCGATCGGTGCCACGTCGCGCACTTCGACATCTGCGGTGCCAACACCGTACGTCCCTCGGAACGGTTCAGCGGGTGTCCCGCGGGCGGGTATCTCGACAACCTCTGGGAGAACAACCGCGGCCTGCTCCATCCCAACTGAGCACCGCCTGGGCGGCGGTGGATCGCCGAGACACGCGCGGGATCAGGCCGTTCTTGCAAATTGTCACAGCCGGGCGGTTTCCTTGGGCATTGAGGCTTTTCCATATCCCTACGGCGCGTCGAGCAGGATTCAGCTCGTTGACGTGGGGGTCGCGATTAGGCTCAGCCCTACTCCATTCACGTGGACTCGTTGCTCATACCGGTTGAGCAGCGTGTCCAGTGCCCTCAACCCAGGGGCACCTAGTGGAAGGAGATCCGTTGGACGACCTCGGTCAACCTCCGGAACGCAAGAACCGACACAAGCTGAGCGTATGGTTCGCTGCCTCTGCTCAGCTCGTGCCGGCCCTCATCGCGGTACTTCGGTATCTCGACCACGGCGGCTGCTAAGCCGTCTGGAGGCCCGTCAGCCGGACCAACGGCTGGCGGGTCTCACCCGTTCTGCGGTGCATCTATCCTCGCACCGACATGATGAACCGTACACCCGCTTAGCGTTGCAGCTCGGTATTGATATCAACATTCGCGGCGTGATTCGCGCCCAACTTCGACCCCACTTTCGGGGGGCGATATCAGTCCGACATCTGCTGCAATTCGCTCGGGAAAACTGCGCGGCCACTCAGCTCGCGTGCCGCCGATCGAGGACCTGCCGGGGCCTACGGCGACCTGTTACAGCTTGGAGGACTCTGCAGATCGAACCGCGCTATGGTCGACTGTAAGGAGCATCCGGAGTTTAGTAGCTGACATAAGCATTGTTATCGGCGCAGCGGGCGGTCTGAAGTCCGGCCGGCTCGGGCACTGCGGCCGCGGGTGTTTCCGCAGGTCACACCGAAGACGGGTTTCCCGGCGCCGGTGGCCGGCGTACGCGACCGCCCGGACTTCAAGTCCGGCCGCGAACTGCCGCCAAGTGGCGTTCGGTAGTACGAGACACCGAAACCGGGTTTTCCGGCGCCGGTGCCCTGCAGGCTGCCGCGCGGAGCAAATCGGTCTCCAGCTGGACCCCCCGCGCGCCAGCACGGTTTCCCTGGTGCGTTGATCGCCACGCTGTGGTGGAATCTGGCACTAGGCATCACAGGGGTATGACATCGGCTATCGACATGAGCTTGCATCGACATTTGCATGTCACCCGCTAGTCCGGTACCCAGCCCGGTCCGCTGCGGCGGGTATGAGTTGCGGATCTGGCTCGCTCGGGGAGCTGTCGGGTGAGACCATGACGGTATGACCCAGCAGGTAGACACTGACGCGGAGGCCGTGGCACCAGCCACCGGCGCCGAGACCCGTGCTGCCCTGCTCGAGCGGTCGAAGCGAAACATTGCCCCCATCCGCCGCGAGTTCGTTCAGCTGCCGGCCGGATCGCCGAAGCGGGCGTCGGTGCTGAGCAGCTTCGTCAGCCACAGAGACAAGCGCGCGCTCAACGCCTACCTTCTCCTCCTCGCGATCAACAGCTCGGGACAAGGTGCCGGTGGATGGAGTACCCGGCTCCCCCTGGCCGTGTGGGCGCGAGCGTTCGACACCGACCTCACCACCACTGGGGCGTCGGCCACCGCTGCGGCCTCAAAGGTGCTGACCCGGCTGGAGAACCGCAAGCTCATCACCCGATCGCGCCGCGGCCGCGAGCGCCAGGTCCAGGTCGAGCTGCTCCGCGAGGACGGATCGGGTGAGCCCTACACCCGGCCGGGCGCCGGGAACAACGATCGCTTCCTAGTACTGAGTAACGACTACTGGACCGAAGGCTGGCACGAAGAGCTCGAGCTCCCCGGCATCGCGATGCTGCTGGTTGCGCTCCACGAGAAGCCGGGCTTCCGGCTGCCCGCCGAGCACTCACCCCAGTGGTACGGCTGGTCCGCTGACACCACGGAGCGCGGCTTCGCCGAGCTCGTCGACGCGAACCTGCTGCTCAAAGAGACCAAGCTCGTCAAGGCGCCGCTCAGCCCCACCGGGCTCGCCAAGGTCAACGAGTACCACCTGCTCCCCCCGTTCTCCCCCCGGCACAAGGTGCCGGCAGCCACACCACCCAGCAAGTCCAAGCGACCCAGTATGTCCACCCGCCGACGCGGTAGCGCGGCCTCACGACGCAGGAAGGCCACGCAGTGACCGCCAACACCCCGTTCCGCATGTTCTACGTCGACGACTCCGGTGCCGAACAGACCGGCTACGTCGTCTACTCCTGGATCGAGATGACCCCCGACAGCTGGCGCACCTGCCTGCGCCACTGGATCGACTTCCGGAAGGACATCTACACCCGCTTCAAGATCCCGCCCGCCCAGGAGTTGCACACCGTCGACTTCATCGCCGGCCGCGGACGCCCGTCGACCGACAACGCCGTCAACGCGTCCAAGGCGTCGCGGACCAGGGTCGTCAAGCGCTCGCTGGCGGCGATCGGCGCGTGCCCGGATCTGCGGGTCGGCACCGTCTACCGCCAGACCACCGCCAGGGGGAAAGCCTTCCACCTGGAGAAGGCGCAGATGTACGCCGAGTTCGTGATGTACGTCGAAAAGCGGCTTGCCGCGGACGGCGAACTCGGCTGGATCCTGATGGACGGCGACGGCAGCGACACGACGTACGCCGCGGCTCACCGCGCGCTGAAGCTGGCCGACCGCCGGGTGATCGAGGACCCGCTGTTCCAGGGATCGCACCTGTCCCAGATGGTCCAGATGGCCGACCTGGTCGCGTGGACGACGTACCAGTCGCTGTGGCGACACCCCTCGAAGTCGTTCGCGTGGAACTGGTACGACCAGTGGCTCAAGCCCATCGACGTCAACGGCGGACCGCTGGCACTCTGAGCGGATCGGCCGGACAAAAAAGCTGGACCTGCTTATCCACGTATGTGGGGCAGGTCCGCTCGAACAATGTAGGTCGAAAGCAACACCCGTAGTAGATTCAACGAGGCCGCCATTACACCCGCTCAAACGGCGGATTCTCAGACCCTGGGAAGCTAGCTGACCTGGGCTAGAGGGTCGGTGACGACAAGGTCGACCCCTCGGCCTAGCGCTGAGACGAGTAGGCCGTCGCAGGTCTGGCACCCCGGGCTCCCGCCGCCGCGGACTGTCCCCGCCGGCGGCTACGGTTCGACCTGGAACGATTACAGGGAGGGACTAACGTGACGGTACGGGAAAACGTCGTGGTGTCAGCCGCAGTACGCGACAAGCTCGGACCGAGCCTCGACCAGGTCCTCGACAGCCTGTGGCTCATCGACTGCCAGACTTGCAACCAGCCGTTGCCCGGCCGCAGGCCGGCGCTGAGCGTCGACGACTTCAGCATCTTCGCCAGCGCGACGCTCCACCATCACGAGTGCCGACAGTCGGCCTGGAACGAGACTGACCAGATCCGAGCGGCAGCCGGCGAAACGGTCTCGCATCACACCTTGTGCGTGCTCCTCCCAGTCGCCTACGGCGACAACGGCGAAGAAGGTCGCAAGCCCTTCGTCCTGGTCAACCCCGGCCTGGAGATGATCTACCTGGCTCGCTCCGCCCTCGGGCAGTGGGCAGTCAAACCCAATCGAGCCTTCGTCGACGCCGGGTTCGCTCCCCCGCCGCTCACGTCGACCCCGGTACCAGGAGCAGTCGTCGAGCTGCGCGGGAACCAGCTGGTCATCGGCTTCCGGAACGGGCTGATGGGCCCGTTCGACGTGAACTTGAACGACGAGGCCCGAAACCTGGTCGTGGCCGAGGGCGGCGCGGTGGTGCTGATGACCCATGCGATCGACCCGCATGAGATCACTGATCCCACTCAGCTGGAACCGGCACTGAGTGGCGATCGGACCCTGATGGGCTACACCCAGCTCGCCGGATGATCGGTCGGCAGGAGAAGCAATGACGTACAACCTGAACCGCTGGCAGGGCTACGGCCACGACCGGCTCTACGTGAACGCGGGCTCCAGCGAGATCGGCTGGATCGACCTGAAAACCGGCCGGGCGAAGGCGACCAACCCAGCAGGCTGGCCCTCCCCCATCGAGGGGATGGTGCAGCAGTGGCTGGCAAGCAACGGTCTGGGACATCTGCGGGTCAAGCTGAAGCCCCGCAAGCGCGGCGACGAGAACACGACCCAAGAGTTCCTGGACCGCATCGACCGATCACGCGACGCCGACCAACAGCCAGCGGTTGCTCTAAGCATCAAGTCGCAGCGACCGCGATCCAACGCCGGCACTGACCTGGCGAAGAACCGGCCCGGCAGCGCGGCCTACGCCGCGGCCCAGGAACGCTCGACCTGGTGGCGCAGTCTCGGCCGAGCCATGGGCATGCGGACCGAGGACCAGGCGTGGCGCATCGGCGCCGAGGGCGAGCAGATCGTTGCCCGGACACTCCAGTGGGCCCGGCTGCGCGGGTGGAGGGTCCTGCACGCCGTACCGGTCGGTGCTCGCGGATCGGACATCGACCACGTCCTGATCGGACCCGCGGGCGTAGTCACCATCAACACCAAGCACCACCCCGGCCAGAAGGTCCGGGCGAAGCCCGAGGTTGTCTTCGTCGGCGGGGCCGCGAAGAGGTACGGGCAGGCCGCCCAGTACGAGGCGAACCGGGCCGCGAAGCTGCTCACGGCTGCCGCCGGCCGCCCGGTAACCGTCCTGTCGGCTGTGGTGATCGTGGGCGCAAAGAGCGTTCGGGGCTCCCGGAGCGCCGGGGTAGAGATCATGCCGAAGTCGCATCTGCTGGTGTGGCTGCTGTTCCGGCGCCGCGCCCTCAGTCGCACCGACGTCGACGAGCTGTACGAGCTGGCCCGGCGCAGCACCACCTGGCAGCCCAGCTGACGCAGGGCGCGTGCTGTTGCGACCGGCTACTAGTCTTCGGAGCCGATGTCGCTTTGCAGCGTCTCCCAGATCGCATCGTCGAGCGCGGGATCGTCACTCAGGACGTGCTCGGCGGCCGCGGACTCCTCTGCAGGTTCGCTCATGAGTCCATTGCAGCGCACAACCGCGGCCACCGCACTCCCCCAGTACGCCGTTACCGGGCATCCTGCGCACGGCCCGGCGCCAGCTCCGGGCCACCCCGGCGACCCACGGCGACCTGAGCTCGGCTCAGCCCGGTCGTACGGCGGATCTGGAACGCGGTCAGCACACCCTCGTCGTACGCCGTCCGCGCAGCCTCGACCAGCCGGCGCCGAGCAGCCTCGAAGCGGTCGTAGCGCGGCGGCTGGTTAGCCGGAGAGAAGGTGAGCGCCCGGACCTCCTGGTAGTCAGCGACGACGTCCTGGAGGGCGACGAGCTCGGGGGACACCGGGCCGGCCGGCTCAGCTGCAGCAGGATCTTGCGGCCCCATGTGCCAGGCCCGGGACTCGGCCAGCTGCAGGTGCACCGGGATCGTGTCGTCGTTGAGCACGTAGCACTCCACCAGCCAGTCGTCGCTGTGATCGTGAACCTCTCGAAGGTTCTCACCGGGCATGACCCGGATCCCGTACAGCCGCTCGGGGTCGAGCTGGTCTTTGGCAACGAACAGGTGGGTTGCTCCAGCGCTCTGGGCTTCCAGCACCATGGTGGTGATCGCGCGGCGCTTGATCATGACGAGTACCTCCGGCGGGGTTTGGTGGTGGCCGTTAGGGGTCGGCAGGCGTTGTGTGCCTGCCGGCAACTGCCGGGGTACTGCGCCGCCGGAGGCTCGGGGTCAAGGGCGGACGCTTGCGGCCGTCGCCGAAGGCGATGCGGAGCACCCTTGAGGTCGAGTGGCGGTGTAGTACCCGGGCACCACCCGGCGCCGGAGGCGCCGGTTACAGCGCGGCGAAGCCGCTCGAACAAGCTCTTCCGGCCCTCGGGCCGGGGTAGTCATCGATGATGGTGAGATGCCCTATCCGGCCAGACCGCGGCGTGATCCGCTCCCCCAGTTCAAGGGCACAGCTGGTCAATGGCTTTCACCAGGACGTACGGCCGAGCTGACGGATTTCGTGGTCGCGAAGTACGGCGACGGCCTGTCGCTGCGAGAGCTCGGCGAACTCACCGACAGGTCCTGGCGCGAGATCAAGAACGTCTTGGACGCAGCCGGCGTACCGCTACGGTCGCGTGGCGCGCCGATCGTGCCCGGGAGCAGGCGGCACCCGGACGGCTGACATCCAGCAGCGGCGGGTAGTCGGACAGCGCCGATCGCGTGCATCATCGTCGGATGTCCGCCAGTCTGTTCGATCTGCAAGTACCGCCCGAGAAGACACACGTGCTCTTTCAGCGCCTGGTCGACGGCGACGCTCTGGCCGCCGCGCGCTCATTCATGGATCTCGTGTTCGCGGAGTTCCGCGATGTCGACGGCAACTTCGTGCGTGAGTTTCAGACCGGCGGATTCTCCGCCCGGGTGTACGAGCTGGCGCTCTTCGCCTACCTGCGCGAGTTCGGCCGCGAACTCGATCGAGAACATCCGGCTCCCGACTTCGTCGTGCGTGGAAAGCAGCCCGTGGCGATCGAGGTTACGACGACGAATCCCCGGCAAGGTACGCCGTCAACGCCACTGACTGAGTACTCGTCCGTCCCGGCCGATCTGGAGACTGCAGACCGGGAATTTGTGCATCAGATCGGGAAGGCGATCCGGAAGAAGATGCAGCACCTCATCGGGGGCCAGCACTACTGGGACCAGGCACATGTACGGGGTGTTCCCTTCGTGATCGCTGTTGGCGCGTTCCACAATGACCACGCTCACTGGCATCCGATGAGCCTGGTCGCCGAGTACCTCTACGGTCAGCGCGACGTCCTAGAGAAGGTGCCAGGGGCACCTGCACGGGTGGTGCTCGAGAAGATTGAGGATCACGAATTCGGTGGTAGGCGGATCCCAAGTGCCCTGTTCACGCAAGATGGCTTGGAGAACCTTGCTGGCGTCCTCTTCAGCAATGCTCACGGGACCGGCAAGTTCAACCGGATCGGGATCGAACATGGTTACGGGGTTCCCGGCGTGACCGTCGTCCGCATTGGCATCTGCTTTGACCCCGACCCGGCGAGTACGCGGCCGCGGGAGTTCGGTTATGAAGTGGTCCGGCAGCCGCGCGACAGCGGAGTGCGAGAGAACTTTGCCGAAGGCCTCCACCTGTTCCTCAACCCGTGGGCATCGACTCAGCTCAGCCCGGAGGCACTGCCTGGAATCACGGTGTGGACTGTCGTCGATGGCGTGGCGACAACCTGCGTGCTGCCGGCTGGCTTACACCCCTACATGTCGGTGAACATCAACGTCTCGGCCGAGAAGGCCTGAAGGCTGCCCGCGCCGGATAGGCCGGGGCAGAGCGGTGTGTCTTCAAAAAACCTTCGTTTATTGAAGACCTGGAGCACCAGGTCGCGGTGAACCCGCCTGGTCCTTCAAAAACCCCTTCAAAAAACAGGTGTGTTCAATAACTGACCCACCACCGTTTTCTGACAACATCGAGGCATGTCGAAGCGACCCGGCCCCGTACCCGACCGGCTCGATCAGCGCGGTGAGCTTCTGGTCGCCGAGCCGGTCGTCCTGACCGAGATCCGAATCGGCTACGCCCGAGTGTCCACCGGTGGGCAGAAGCTCGAGCGACAGCTCGACGCCCTGACCGCAGCCGGATGTCGGCGGATCTTCGCCGAGAAGAAGTCCGGGCGCGACGCCGACCGCCCCGAGCTGGCCGCCGCGCTGGAGTTCATGCAGCCCGGCGACACCCTCGTCGTACCGGCGCTCGACCGGCTCTCGCGGTCGCTGCAGGAACTCATCACCACCGTGGCCGACCTGCGAAGCCGTGGCGTCGGGTTCACCTCGCTGCACGAGAACCTCGACACCACCACCCCCGGCGGCCGGCTGATTTTCCATGTCTTCGCCGCGCTCGCAGAGTTCATCCGCGAGCTGATCGTGGCCGGCACCCATGAAGGCCTTGCCGCCGCCCGGGCCCGCGGCCGCGTCGGCGGTCGGCCGACGGTGGTCAACGCCGACATCATCGCCGCTGCCCGCGACCTGCTGCCCAACCCTGCCCACTCGATCACCTCAATCGCGAAACTGCTCGGCGTCAGCCCCGGCACCCTCTACAACCACATTCCGGACCTGCGCGAGCTTCGCGCCGGTCACCCCGCGGTCACCGCTGGCGGTGACCGGTGAGGTCGACGGGCACGGCCGGCGGTAACCCGGCCGACGACCCTCTGGTGGCTGCTCGATCTCTGCGTCAGCAGTACAGCAAGTAACTCTTCATCTGCGGGGGGTTCGGGTCGGCTGGTCGGCGGCAGCTTACGGACATGATCCCGGCCGGCCTGCGGCCGGTGAAGGAGCCGACTTCGTCGGCGCTGTGAACAGCGTTTGTTCTCCCCCTCCTGGCACTCCATTCTGACCCGACACGCCTGCTCCACAACCTCCAGCTGCCCAGGCGCGTGTTCTTCGCTGCGCTCCGCCCACGCGCGCAGCTGGAGGCTGTTCCGCAGTCGCTTACAGGTCCGAAGTTCCGTCGCCAGGAGGGGGCGAACAACGGTCGGCCGAAGGCTGACGGCCCCGCTGCTGGCAGATCGGAGCTTGCAATCCATGACTATCGAGCAGACCGCCCCCAGCGCTGACGAGACCACCCTGCGCAACCAGGATCTGAAGACTCTTACGGCGATGCTGCAGCGTCAGCAGGTGCAGAAGGCGGACTTTGTCGCTCCGGCGGCAACCATCCGCGCCGAGGAGGGCGTGATCGTCGTCAAGGGCGTTGAAGCGAAGCTGTCTGAAGACGGTGTGACCCAGATCGACGGCGAGTACCGGCCGACCCACACCTTCCTGTCCGGTTTGGCCAGCAAGCTCGACGTGCCGGTCGGTTACCTGAAGCGTATGCACCGGACCCGCCCGGATCTGTTCGATGCCAACGTGAACGGCTGGTTGCATGGGCGCAAGGCGAAGGTTCGGCAGCGCGATGGCCGGGCCGAGCTGATCCGTGAGGCGGTGCCGGGCGATGACAGGTCGTTCTTTATGCGGACATTCCGAGGTGAGGAAGGCCCTGGTCTGGGCCGAGCGCTGCTTTCGGACAAGTACAAGCGGTTCGACAACCTCGATGCTCTCTTCGCAACCCTCGACGGCATCAAGGAAGCAGGCGTGCCGATCGAGGTTCGTGGCTGCGACCTGACCGAGTCCCGCATGTATGTGCGGATCCAGGCCGAGGGCATCCAGGCCTACGCGCCTCAGCTCCTGAAGGACTACCGCAGCCCGTTCACCGGGAAAACCGGTGATGAGAACCCGACTGTCTTCGCAGGGATCCTGGTGTCCAACAGCGAGGTGGGCGCCGGTGCCTCGACGATCACTCCGCAGCTCGTTGTTCAGGTCTGCGACAACGGGATGACGATCAACATGGATGTCGTGAAGGCCATCCACCTTGGCAGCCGGATGGCGGAGGGAGTCATCGACTGGTCCGACGAGGCCCGAGAGAAGGAGATTGAGCTGATGCGGATCAAGGCGCGCGACGCGGTTCGCACCTTCCTCAACGTCGACTACGTCAACCGGACCATCGCGCGCCTGGAGGTCACCGCCGGCGCTCCGGTCAGCGGAGCGGACAAGGTCGTACGGGCGGTCGGGAAGAAGCTCGCCTTCTCGGAGGAGCAGATCGAGGGCATCCTCGATCACTTCATCAAGGGTGGGCAGACCACCGCCGGCGGTGTGATGCAGGCCGTGACGTCGTACGCGCAGACGATCACCAACGCCGACGTCGCCGCCGAGGTCGAGTCGCAGGGAGTCGAAGCGATGCAGCTGGCAGCAGCCGCCGCGAAGTAGGTAGCCACGAGGGCCGGGGCATCCGAAGTGTCCCCGGCCCTTGCGGTACGCCGTCGACCAACCACCGCCGATCCGTTCGCTGAGGCGAGATCGCGCGGCGGTACCGCGGCCGAGAGGGGCATCGAGCCCTCTCGACCGCGCGGTTTCGGATCTTCGGGGCATTGAGCCCCTCAGCTCCGAGCTGCCGCGTGGTGGTCACGTCAGCTGGTAGGTGCACGTGGGGTTGTAGATCCGTGGCCCGATCGGAGATTCAGCGCTGGGCTGACGACGGCGGGCCGCTCTCCCTTACAGACATGATCCCGGCCGGCCTGCGGCCGGTGAAGGAGCCGACTTCGTCGGCGCTGTGAACAGCGTTTGTTCTCCCCCTCCTGGCACTCCATTCTGACCCGACACGCCTGCTCCACAACCGCCGACGTACCCGGCGCTGCGCGTGTTCTCCACTGCGCTGCGCCCACGCACATCGCGGCGGTTGTGGCTCAGTCGCTTACGGGTCCGAAGTTCCGTCGCCAGGAGGGGGCGAACAACGGTCGGCCGAAGGCTGACGGCCCCGGCTGGCGGAATGGAGCTCGCATCTATGTACTCGGCCGAAGTTGCCCGGATCGCCCCGCTGTCGCGCGATCAATCCACCGTGCTGGTGAAGCTCAGCCTTGCCGCAGCAATCACCCACGGATTCACCGTGGCCTATGACAGAGGTGTCGCGCTCGTGTCGACCGACAGCTCTGGCGCTGTCCTGGGCCTCAGCAATCTGGCCCGGACAGTGGCCCAGCACGACAGGAGCGAATGGCCCCGGCTGATCGAGGAGCACTTCGGCTGCCTCGCTCGGCAACTGCGTCAAGGTCCGCCTGCGCCGCCCGCCGACCCGGTTAACGAGCTGATCCAGCGCCTCGTACCGAGGGACGCCCTCCCCGCCGACTGGACCGCCGACCGACCCGACTTCCTGCCTGGGCTGGTGGCAGTTCCCGCGACGATCAACGACGGCACGGTGACGATGTACCTGGACCCGGCTGACCTCGGTCTCACATGGTCAGCCGCCGACAGCTTCGGTCTGGCCAACCTGCAGAAACTCTCCGCTCAGGTCGAGCACGAGGAGATCCACGGCGTAGGGATCACCTTCGTCACGGGTACATCGTTCGCCGCTTCCAAAGCGCTCGTGCTGGATACCGTCCTTCGCGACTCTCTGAACGTCGAGGCCCCGCAGTACGGCGTACTCGCGGCTCTGCCGACCCGAGATGTCCTGATGCTTCACGTCGTTGAGGACCTGTCCGTCATCTCGGCCCTGGGACACCTCCTGAACCTCGCAGCAAGATCCCACGCAACCGGTCAGGGCCCGCTCACCCCGGCCGTCTACTGGGTGTCACCGGAGCAGACGTGGCACCCGGCGACCGCAGACTCTCCCAACCGGACGTCGCTGCGCCTGTCCCCCCATATCGAGGCGCTGACCCGGGATCTCGCTGCGCGTGAAGAGAGCAGCACGTGACCCGGGACCGCGCCGAACTCCGAAAGTCGATGCTCAGGGCATCCACCCTCGACCAGATGGTGAAGAACCCCCGCCAGTTCCCCGCCTGGGTGCTGCGCGAGGCACTCACCGAACTGGTCGAGCGGAGGGCGGCCGACCGACCAGCGCCAGGCGAAGTGCTGGTCATGCTGGTTGAAGATCCGGACCAGGTACTGCTGGTGTGCCCCAGGCCCGAGTGCCTCGCAGAGAACGAGATCTGCGAGCTCGCCACGGGCATGCAGTGGAACGAACTGATCTGGGACATCGAGACCGACGACATCGAGACCCTGATCGAGAAGGGCGTCAGCTTCCAGCGATCCGGATTCGCCTGCCGCAACTGCACATGGGAAGTGACAGTGCCCGGCTGGCTCGAAGCGCTCATGCCCGCCTGACCCCGGAACCCGGGAGGGAGGGCCAGGACATCCGAAGTGTCCCGGTCCTCCCGTTCGCGGGCCGGTACCGCGGCCGAGAGGGGCATCGAGCCCCCTCGACCGCGCGGTATCGAATCTTCGGGGCATCAAGCCCCTCAGGTCCGAGCTGCGCGCGGTGGCCGGCCGGGTCGGAAACCAACCCGGCATTAGACACAGACCAGATCAATAGGAAGTAGAGGAAAAGGACATGGAACTGACGGAAGCTGCGGCACAGGCCGAACCGCCCATGGTCCCTTCGGAGACCACCGCGCCCGGACCGAACCCCGAGAAAGTCGATCTCGCCGAGGTCACCGCATGGCAGGTGACACGCGACGTGGCCGCGATGATCCAGTCCGGTGGAAGCCGCGTTGACGACGTCTTCTACGACGTCGAGATCGGCGACGGCAACAATCTCGTGCTGGTTGCCCGCATCGGCGACACCGACTCGCACTGGGTGCCCACCCGGCTGTTCAAACTCACCGTCCGCGAGATCCGATGAACCCCGCGCACATCCAGCTCGACCTATTCGGAGAGGTGGCCGCCCAAGAGGCGATCGCCGCCACGGCACACTGTGTCGTTCGCCGAGCGGGCATCCGCTACGAGCGGCGGAACCGCGACCCGCGCGTGGCGGATGAGAACGCAGTCCTCTGGTACGGCAAGTGCTGGAGCAAGGAGACCCGCTCAGAGGTCGGCTGTTGGGCCAACGGTCAGTTGATCGCGGTCTACGTCAACGGAAAGCGGAGCGAGGAAGCCCGCCAAGCCGAACTCGAGGCACGAGGCGGGGTGGCGCCAGCATGACCAACACACTCACGCTGGCCGAGCGCCAGCGACCGCCACTGCGCCGCCGGCCACCCGAGCAGCGATTCAACGACGTCGACCAGCTGGTCCAGCAGGTCAAGGCATCCCACAGCCCCATGGTGTGGATCCGGTGGCGAACCGTCCTCGGCCCGTACCTCGAGCAGTTCGTGCTGATCGACCTGGCCACCACCATCGGCGCGGCCGGAGATCACCTCGTGGTCCGCCGGACCGGGCAGGATCGTGCGCACTGCATCCCGCTGACCCTGCTGGAGTCGATCACCCGGGAGGAGCCATGAGCGACCAGCGAAACCGCGACCGCGAGATCATCCGGTGGCGGGCGTGGCAAGGTTCGGAACATCGTCTGGACTGAGGTCGGGTCGCACGCGTACCAGGCGCAGTGGGTGCCGGTAGTGGCCGTCGGCCTGGGCTGCGTCGGCGGAGACTTCGACCACTACGCCGGGCCGAACCTTGATGATCGGAGTCCTCTTGCTGGCGTGCCATTGGGTCGAGATCTCGTCGGGCCATGGATGCCGTGCCCCGGCCGGCCTCAGTACCTTGCTGAGGTCGGCCGCTTGATCGTCTCGCAGCTTCACGGTCCGCCCGACAATCTCCAGCGTCTTACCGCGGTAGCGGCCGACGATCAGGGAGTCCGGGCGGTCGAGCGAGCCGGTGACAGCGCCGGCGATCGCCTCCACCGATTCGCGATGTTTCACTCGCAGCCACTCGCGGCGACCTCCGACGTACCGGGATGCTGCGCCTTTGACCACCAAGCCTTCCACGCCGAGCGCCGCGGGCAGTACGTCGAACCACTCTTTGGCTTCGTCGACGTCGCTGGTCACTGGCGAGAGCTGAAGAGGAGGCGACCAGGTCGATGCCAGTCCGTCGAGGCGGGTACGGCGGACCGACCACCGTTGAGTACGGAGGTCGACGCCGCCTAGCGCCAGCAGGTCGAAGGCCATGAACAAGGCCGGCGGCGAGCCCACCCGGCCGCGCAGCAGCGCCTGGAAGTCCAGCTTCCCGTTGACGAAGGCAACAACTTCGCCGTCCAACACGACTCCGGTCGGCAGCTGCAGCAGCGCGGAGGCGACGATGCCGGGAAACCGGTGGGTCAGTTCCTTGCCCTGGCGGGACCAGATCCGCGCAGTATCTCCCTGCCGAATCAATATTGCTCTAAAGCCGTCCCACTTCGGCTCGTACCGGCTGCCGCCCGGGAGCGCAGACGGGCCAGGAAGGACGGCGACCGATCGGACCAGCTCGACGTCGACCGGTCCGCCAAGGCCTTCCGGTAGCCGGGGCCCCGGCTCAGTTCGGCGAGCCGGTGCCATCGCTGCCCCGACTCGTTGCCCGGCGGCCGAATGGCGGCCAGACGATCATGACCACCCGCTTCACGCGGTCGGTCTTCGGGCGCCTTGGGCAGAAGCGGTGGTGCGCGGGAACGTTCAGCCCGTCGCACTTCCCGCACTGCCAGGTCATGACCTCAGAATGCGCCCGACCTTTGCCAGCTGTCTCGGCTCGGCAGTCACTCGAAGCCGACCTGCCGCCTGATTTGGACGACACAGCAACAAACGTGATGCGACACGGGACTCAGCGGTCTCGGCCGAAGACTGGCGAGCGTTGTCCGAACCAGGCATCCAGTACTGCGTCGTCGGCAAGCTCACCTGAACTAGGGCAGCGCTCCAACAGCTTCAGCAGCAGCACCAGGCGCTGCGCGGTGTCACCCATCCCCATGAACCCGATCCCCTCCCCTGCCGGATCATCGGGTGAGGGCCCTGAACCGTTTCCACAATTCGCCGATCGTGGCGAAACCGACATCCGCCGAGATGCCTGGCCTGCTGCCACGCATCGCCTGCGAACCTTGCCCACTGCAACCACCCGGTCACACAACGGTTAGGGGTTGTCCTTCGCCTCCCGCAGCTCGTCGCCGGGCACCCAGTGATATCGCCCGTGGTCATCGCGGACCTGGCCGAGCCATTCACCGCCTTCGCGGACCCACGCGACCAGCACTCCCGCGGGCTGCCACGCCTGGACGGGCTTGGGAGGGTCCACCTTCTGGTAGGTCTCGGTCGGCCGATAGCCGTGCGCGTCGTACTGCAGCTCGAGCTCGGCGGCCTGGCGATGCGCTTCGGCCTCGTGCAGACCTGAGCCTCTCAGGCCGTTCGCAGCGTTGTCCCAGATCGACCAGTCAGCCTCTCCGGTTCCTGGTCGCACATTGAATCGTCCCACCATGACCACAGAATGCCATGTATTCGAACATGTGCTCTACTGGCCGAGTAGCTAGGAGCCCCTGTCAAAGGGCGACCGTACGGAGTGTCTTGGAGGTGGCGCGGTGGGTTACCAGAATCCGCCGATCTCCTGGTCGGAGCTGGAGCGGCGGCTGTCCGACCGGTCCCGGCCGGACTCCCACGGAGGTCGGCCTCCGGAGGCAAATGGCGGGGACTCCCCGGCCTGGAGTCAGAATCGCGGCCCGTACGTTCCACCGGCCGAGGCCCGCCCGACACGTCCGGCCGGACCGGTCACCCCGTACGCCGAGCTGCACGCCCACTCGCATTTCAGCTTCCTGGACGGCTCGTCGTCTCCGGAGCACCTGGTCGAGGAGGCGGTCCAGCTCGGCCTGCACGCCCTGGCGCTGACCGATCACGACGGGTTCTACGGGGCCGCGCGGTTCGCCGAGACCGCCGCGACCTACGACCTGACCACCGTCTACGGCGCGGAGCTGTCGATCGGCCTGTCGGGTCCGCAGAACGGCGTGCCGGATCCCGAAGGCACCCATCTGCTGGTGCTGGCCGAGCGCAAGGAGGGCTACCACCGGCTGTCCGGAGCGATCACCGAAGCCCACCTGGCCGGCGGCGAGAAGGGCCGCCCGGTCTACGACCTCGAGGACCTGGCCGCCCACGGCCGCGACCACTGGCTGATCCTGACCGGCTGCCGCAAAGGCGCCGTCCGCCAAGCCCTCACCAGCGCCCCGTCGATCACAGCCGGCGTCGACGCGGCCCGGCGCGAGCTCGACAAACTGACCGCGCTGTTCGGCAAGGACCGGGTCGTGGTCGAGCTGATCGACCGGCAGATGCCGACCTGCTCCACCCAGAACCGCGCTCTGGCGGAGCTCGCCCAGCAGGCCGGTCTGGCGACCGTTGCGACCGGCAACGTGCACTACACGCAGCCGCGCGGCCACAAGCTCGCCGCCGCGGTCGCCGCAGTACGGGCCCGGCGGAGCCTGGACGAGATGGACGGTTGGCTCCCGGCCGCCGGCACCGGTTTCCTGCGCGACGGCGACGAGATGGCGCAGCTGTTCCGCAATTTCCCCGGCGCGGTCGCCCGCTCGGTCGAGCTGGCCGACCAGCTGGCGTTCAACCTGCGCGCCGCGAAGCCGAACCTGCCGAAGATCGACGTACCGGACGGGCACGACCAGATGTCGTGGCTGCGGCACCTCACCTTCGAAGGCGCCCTGGAGCGGTACGGCACCCGCGAGCAGCGCCCGGACGCCTACCGGCGCCTGGAACGTGAACTCGACGTCATCGCCGAACGCGACTTCCCCGGCTACTTCCTGATCGTCGAGGACTTCGTCCGGTGGGCACGCGAGCGCAGGATCTTGTGCCAGGGCCGCGGCTCGGCCGCGAACTCCGCGGTCGTGTTCTGTCTGGGCATCACCGCCGTCGACAGCATCTTGTACGGGTTGCCGTTCGAGCGGTTCCTGGCCGCGACCCGCACCGAGGAACCCGATATCGACGTCGACTTCGACTCTGATCGGCGTGAAGAAGTGATCCAGTACGTCTACGACAAGTACGGTCGCCGCAACGCCGCCCAGGTCGCCAACGTGATCTCCTACCGGCCCAAGTCCGCTGTGCGGGACATGGCCAAGGCGCTCGGCTACTCGCAAGGCCAGCAAGACGCCTGGTCCAAGCAGGTCGACGGGTGGTCGCCGGAGATCACGTCGACCGACCACGACATCCCCTCCCCGGTCGTTGCCCTGGCCGGCGAGCTGCTCAAGTTCCCGCGCCACCTCGGGATCCACTCCGGTGGGATGGTGCTGACCGAACGTCCGGTGGGCGAGGTGGTGCCGATCGAGCACGCCCGCAAAGAGAAACGCACCGTGCTGCAGTGGGACAAGGACGACTGCGCCTACATGGGCTTGGTCAAGTTCGACATGCTCGGCCTGGGGATGCTCGCCGCGCTCCAGTACACGATCGACACCGTCGAGCAGCAGCTCGGCGAGGCGTGGGAGCTGCACACCATCCCCAAGGAGGAGCAAGGCGTTTACGACCAGCTCTGCCGCGCCGACTCCGTCGGGGTGTTCCAGGTCGAGTCGCGTGCTCAGATGGCGACGCTGCCTCGGTTGCGGCCGCGGCGGTTCTACGACCTGGCGTGCGAGATCGCGCTCATCCGGCCCGGCCCGATCCAGGGCGGCGCGGTGCACCCGTTCGTGCGGCGGATGACCGGCCAAGAGGCCGTCACCTACCCGCATCCCCTACTGGAGCCGGTGCTTGAGCGAACCAAGGGCGTGCCGCTGTTCCAGGAACAGCTGATGCAAATGGCGATGGCGGTCGGCGGGATCGACGGCGACGAGGCCGACCTGCTCCGCCGCGCGATGGGATCGAAGCGCGGCGTGGAGAAGATCTCCTCGCTCAAGACCAAGCTGTACGCCGGCATGGAGGCCAACGGCATCACCGGCGAGACCGCAGACGCGATCTACGCCAAGATCGAGGCGTTCGCGAACTTCGGGTTCGCCGAATCCCACTCGATCAGCTTCGCCCTGCTCGTCTACGCCTCGACGTGGTTCCGGCTGCATTACCCGGCCGCGTTCCTGGCCGCGCTGCTGCGCGCGCAGCCGATGGGGTTCTACTCGCCGCAGTCACTGGTCGCGGACGCGAAACGGCACGGTGTCGAGGTACGGCGCCCGGACCTGCAGCTGTCCGGAGTGAACGCCGAGCTCGAGGACCTGGTGGACGGCCAGCCCGCAGTACCGACCGGGATGGACTCCTGCCTGGCCACTGTGCAGCCGCCCATCGGGCCGTTCGACCCCGAGGCGCTCGACACCTGTGCTCAGCATCGCCGCGACGGTCAGTTCGCGGTGCGGCTCGGCCTGGCCGGCATCAAGACCATCGGGGACCAGGACGCCGAGAAGATCGTCGAACAGCGCGAGATCCACGGTCCTTACGCCGACATGGCGGACCTGGTCCGGCGTACCGGCCTCACCACACCCCAGGTCGAATCGCTCGCCACCGCAGGCGTGTTCGACTGCTTCGGACTCGATCGGCGCCAAGCCCTGTGGGAAGCCGGCCGCGCCGCCGAAGAACGCCCCGAACGGTTCGCCGGCGTCACCGTCGTCGGGCCACCACCAACCCTGCCGGGGATGAGCGAGGTCGAGCTCACCATGGCCGACCTGTCGTCGACCGGCATCACCACCGCCCAGCACCCGATGCAGCACGTCCGCGAACAGCTCGCCGCCGACGGGATCCTGTCCGCGAAGCAACTGCGCACGGCCACACCCAACAGCCACGTACGAGCCGCGGGAGTCGTTACCCACCGCCAACGGCCCGCGACCGCCTCCGGCGTCACCTTCATCAACCTCGAAGACGAAACCGGCTTCATCAACGTGATCGTCTCCCCCGGCTGCTGGAAACGGCACCGGACTGTCGCTCGCGACTCGGCCGCGCTGATCGTCCGTGGCCGGCTCGAACGAGCCAACGGCGTCACCAACCTGGTCGCCGAACGACTGGAACGTCTACCACTCGCAGCACGCACGACCTCGAGAGACTTCCGCTGATAGGTGCCGGTGAGGCTCACGGAAGCCGTCAGTGGCTTGTCTCGGCTCCGCCGTTCACCTGGATCACCTGCGAGGTGATGTGGCCAGCCGCCGGGGATGCCAGGAAGTGCAACGTCGAGGCGACGTCGCTCGGTACGCCGACCCGGCCGGTCATGGTCTCTTCGACCCGGCGTTGCAGACGTTCGTCGGTCATCGGTTCGCCGAAGAACGGCGTGTGATCGATGAGGCCTGGCGCGACGACGTTGACCGTGATCCCTCGCGGACCGAGTTCACCGGCGAGCCTGACGGCGTACGGGTGAAGGCCGGCCTTGGCCGCACCGTAGGCGACTCGGCCGGATCCGCGGTACGCCGCAATCGAGCTGATAAACAGCACCCGGCCACTGCCATCGACCAGGCGCTCCTTGAGAGCCTCTGTCAGCAGCACCGCCGTCAGGGTGTTGAGCCGAAAGTTCAGCGTCCAGTCGTGAGCGATCGCTTCGAGCAGATCGGCATGCTCAACCGGAGTTTCGAGCACGCCGTTCCCACCGGCACTGTGGACGATCACGTCGACGGTGCCGTACTGCTGGGAGATGAAGTCGGCCGCAGCACGAGTGGCGCGCGGATCAGTGAGATCGACCGGGAAGAACGCGGCGCCGGGGATCTTCTCGGCGGCCTCAGCCAGCACCTCCTGGCGCCGGCCGAGGAGGACGACCTGGTCGCCATCTGCTGCGAATGTCTCCGCAGCTGCGAACCCGATGCCGGATCCTCCGCCGCTGATCACCACGGTGCGCGCCATGGGTCGTGATCTTACGAGCGGATCCCTCCGGATCGTGGTGAGGGGTTGACAGTGTGACGACCAGCACGTCGCCGGTCAGGTGACGATCTCGGCATAGTTGTTGCCGCGGTGAGCGGCCGCAAGCTCGCGGCGCAGGCCGGCGACACCTGGATGGCTGTCGCGCCTGGCTGCGGTGGCGCTGTGGAGTTTGCCGAGGTCGTCACGAACCCGCATCGATCGGACCTCCTGCGCAGCGGCCAAAGCCTGCCGCGCCAGTGCGACGCCCTCGTCGGGATCGCCCTGCAGCAACATGAGGGCGGCCAGCCGCGCCATACAGAACAGCCGGGACCTCGCGTAGCGGTCGGGGTAGCTATCGATCGCGGCCTCGAGCCGTGCCATCGCGTTCGCGGTTTCGAGTCCCTGTGCGGCCACGGCCCACAGGCCATGGCCGGTGTCGCCGTTGAGCTGGGCTTCGGAGAAGAAGTCGGAGTAGATCTCCCAGTCCGGATCGTCGCGATCGTCCACCTCCTGGAAGAACTGGACGGCCCGGTCGACCGAGCGGGTCGCTTCGCGCGCTTCACCGAGCTCGCTGAACGCCCGCGCCTCCACGATGCACAGCGCAGAGCGGCGCAGCGACGACAGCCTGTCCTCGCGGATCTTCGCCGTACCTATCAGCGTCAGCGCGTCATCGGCCCGCTCGAGGTAGACCGCCTGCCGTGCCATGTGAGTCAGTACGTCGGCTCTCAACCACCACGCACCGGCCTCTTCGGCGTTGTAGAGACCGATCCGGAAGTACTGGTCGGCCTCAGCGTGGCAGCCGGCATCGAACTGCGACCACCCGATCACGTTCGCCAGCCGGCCAACGGCGACCTGCATCGCGACCTTGGTCCCGCGATCGGCTTTGGCCTCGAGCAGACGGAGGGCGGACCGCAGTTCCGCAGCCATCGCCTCACCGGACGGCGGATGACCAGCATGGTCGGCCGCCCGGAACACGTCAGCGACCTTCGTGACCTGATGAACGTCTTCCGGCCCGATCCGCAGCGGGATCTCCGCTCGCGCCGAGACCGGACCTGATCCGTTGTGCAGCGCTGGCGGCAGCCCCGCCATCGCGGGTGCGCTTCGAAGGCCCCGCATGAACTCGACTCTGCGCAGGTCCTCGTAGGACTCGTCGGTGTCTGCCACCGCCGCGGAGACCATCCGCTTGGACCGCAGCCCAGCTTCTTCCTCGGTGACCCCGAAGACTGCACAGATCGCTGCCCGGTAGACCGTGTGAGGCCACGTCACCTCGCCGCGCTCCAGCCGGCGGATCTGCTCCGCAGAGTAGTTTCCCGGCTGTTGAGTCGCCTGCTGCACCGCGGCGTTGATGAGCTCTGCCGTGCGTGCCTGAGTCCATCCATGGTCGGCAATCAGCCGGGTCAGGCGGACATTCGGCACTGCTACGTCGGAAGCCATCGCGTGCTCCTCCCCAGGATTTCGCTCACCGTTCACGCTAGACCACGTTCCGTGGTCTCGGACGGCCTCGGAGCGTCAATCTGAGGGGTATTTAGAGGGGTTGACCCGCCCTGCCGAGCTGTGCGGACCCCCTTGGAGCGTCAATCTGAGGGGTTTTTAGGGGGGTTGACTGTCCTGTCGAACGCCTGTGGCTGCCAGCGAAGATCGAATGACCGGGAGACAGTCGGGGCGCCACAAACACTTCGCACCCGGACCGCCAGTCGAGCTGAATCCAGCTCGTCGACCAACGGGGAGGACACCATGCTCCACACCATCGTGTTCTACGGCCTGATCGCAGCCGCGGCCGTCGCGTGGATCCAGATCCTGCGCGACATCAGCGTCGACTTTGCGGAGCGCTGATGAGTACCGGTGTTGTTGCTCCGCCGGCCGTACGACAGATCCAGGTCTGGTTCGGGAAGCACGCCATTATCGACCACCTTGAGCCGGATCCGGTCGAGGCGGCGGTATACGAGGCCGCCATGCGCCGGCAGTTTGCCAGCTGCCGAGTGACCAACACACCGCACAGAGCGGCACCGCCGGGCGAGACCCCAGGCGGTCCGTCCCGGCCCTGAGACCAGGGGCGGGGATCACGTCATCGTCCACCTCGGCGCCAGCGCTGAGCACGATCCCCGCCTCTGC
Organism: Kribbella sp. CA-253562; assembly: GCF_050942265.1. Classification (GTDB taxonomy): domain Bacteria; phylum Actinomycetota; class Actinomycetes; order Propionibacteriales; family Kribbellaceae; genus Kribbella. Next base: position 42,536 of record NZ_CP192050.1, read on the forward strand.
CCTGCCAGGTCCTCGGCCATGGATGGCCCCCGGTTGGTCGAGGACCTGTCCCCTGCCGGTGCGGCGGGCGCACGAGTCACACTTCGGCGCCCGCCGCGCCGCTCCATCTGCAACCACCAATGCCGAGTTCCGACAGGACACCCCGAGGTGAAAACAGCAGTCAGTAGCCGCGACCAGACGACGACGATCGCGGCTACTCCTGGCGGGAAGGACCACGATGCGTCCCAGTACCGACGGTGAACGACTCGGACAAGCTCGACGCTGTCGAACGGATTCTGAACAGCGCACTGCCGTTCGAGCAGAAGCTGTCCGGAATCCGACTGGTCCTGCGCGTCGGCACAGTCCGCCTCACGGCATCGGCCCAGGGGTCCACTTGGCGCCGCGACGACGACCCCGATCTCCACGGCCGCACCAGCGGCCACCGCTCTGGCAGGCCACGCCCACCTCACAGGACGGACCCCGAACCATGACAGTGCGCCGCTTCAACCTCCACCGCTATGTGGACGTTTCCGACGTCAGCGGCACCGGCGACGTCGCCGAAGGCGTCCAGTACAGCGATGGCTCGGTCGCCGTCCGGTGGATCTCCGACACTCCCTGCACGGCGGTCTGGGACAGCATCGAAGCTCTCCTGGCCGTTCACGGCCACGGAGGCAAGACCGAGGTCCACTGGATCGATCCCGAGCCTGCGACCGGGCGCGAGCTGGTCACCGCCGGAATCCAGAGGTGCCTGCCATGAACACCATCTATGGGCGTCGGGGTCCCGCGTTGCTCCCTAGCGTGATCGCCGCCGGCACCAACGATGCCGGCGGCGGCAATGTCGGCGAAGACGCAACCCGCCCGTTCGTTCTCGGCTACATCGACGCTGCCCAACTGCTCGACGAGTCGGCGATCGCTGAGGTTCGGGCGCGGCTCGGCGAGTACGCCATCGCCGCGCGCCTGCAGCTCGGCAGCATCTACGTCGACCAGCCCGACGCCGGCGGATCGATGTTCCGTGCTTTGCTTGCGGCGATCGAGCGATACAACCCCGCGCACGTTCTGGTGCCGAGCCTCGACCATGTCGCTGCCCTCGTCGCCGTTGCCGAGACTAAGCAGCAGCGCATCGAGAGCCGCACGAACGCGACGATCCGCCCTGTGGGCACATGAACCGAGGCGGGATCGGCGTACTGGATGCCTCCTCAGCTTCCAGATACCAAACAGCTGGCGCCATCCTCAACGCCAGCTCCCGATCCCGCCTCCCCTGACCGGAGTCTCCGGCAGCCTCGATCCGCAACCCGGCCGGACCTGTCCGGCCGGTCGAGGTACTCCCCCCGAGGCCGAGGGACTCCGCCAGGCCGGGACGAGCAGCTGCGCTCGTCTCGGCCTGGTCATCCCGCCTGCCAGCTCCAAGGCCGCTCCCCGTGCCGGCCACGCAGGCACGCGACCCGCCGCTGGGCCTCAGCCCGCACCGCTGGATCCTGATCGGCCTTGTTCGCCAGCCAGCTGGTCATCCTCAGCTCACGAACGTCCCGAAAGATCGGGTAGTGCTCGGTCGCAGTGACGTCATGGCCGTACGCGGCGACGAACTCGTCGTACTCCTCATCGCTGAGCCAGCCGCAGGTGTCGTAGCTGACCGCCTGCAGCGTCAGATCCCACTCGCGCGGGCCGATCGAGAACCGCTCGAGATCCCACACCAGCACCTGCCCGTCCGGTGTCGCGACCACATTGCCGGTGTTCGGGTCCCCGTGCAGGATCGCCGTACCGAGCCCGGCAGGCGGCGGCCACTGCTCCTGCAGCTCGTCCAGGCGCTCGTGCAGAAACTGCTTGTCCTCGACGTCGAGCGGGGACGCGTCGATCCGGTCGGCGACCCGCACGAACGGCTGAACATCCTCCAGGTCCGGTGCCGAGTCGACCGGGAGCGCATGCAGCTGGGCCAGGCATTCAGCGACCTCGGCCGCCGTCCCGGAGCGGTGCTCAGGGACTCGCTGCCAAAACGTCACGGCGTATGAGCCCTCATCAATGGCGTCGGCAACGGCTGTCACCGCAGGCACTCCTTCGATCGCCAGCCACCGTGAGACCGCAATCTCGCGGTGGGCCACCGATTGCTGTCCAGGGAAGCGGGTGACCTTCGCGATCACCTCGTCGTTGACCGCGATCGTGGCGCTGTCACCGAGGCTCAGCAGCTGAGGCTCCCGCAGCTCGATCCCTGCCCGTTCAGCAGCCGACTTAAGACGTTCGAGTTCGTCGTGCGGAACTTCGCTCATCACGCCGGCACTTGAGCCAGCCGGGCGATGTCTCGACGCAGTACGGCGACGTCGCTGCGCTTCTTGTGCGGGGCCGCCGCGCTGTGAAGGTCGCGCATGTAGCTGCGGACCCGTCCTGAGCGCAGTGACTCGGCGTCGCCGATCGCTTGTGCTCCTTGCTGGACGCCGACCGCGGGATCGACATTCATCCACAGTGCAGCGCTCTTGAGATGACAGAACGCCCGGGCGCGGTTGTAGCCGGTCGTATGGCTGGCCACGGCGTAGCCGAGCTGGTCCAGCGCCGGTTCGGGCGCCGCGCCCGCCAGTGCCAGGTCAGCAAGGCTGTGGCCCGCGTCTCCGGCGAGCTCGGCCTGGTCGAAGAACTCCATCCACGCGACCTGCTGATGCCGACGCGGGTCGTGGGCGGCGAACAGGTCCTCGGCGGTGCCGATCGCTGCAAGGGCATCCGATCGCCGGCCGAGCTTGGCCAGCGGCCGTGACCGCACGACGCTGAGCATCGATTGCTCGGCCTCCGGCAGCCGATCGGCGCGAACCTGCGCAAGCTCAATGGTGCTTAGCGCGTCGTCGTACTGCCCGAGGAGGAAATGGTGTCGCGACATGGTCGACAGCACGACCGAGCGCAGGCTGTGGTTTCCGGCCTCCTCCGCGCAGTGCACCGCGAACCGGAAGTATCGATGCGCGACGTCGTGCGCCCCGCAGTCCACCACCATCCATGCCAGCACCTGCGCCAAATGGCCGACCGCGCTGTGCAGGTCATCGCGGACACCAGGCTGGGTAGCTCGAGCGTCCAGCAGCGTCGCGGCCCACCGCAGCTGTCCCGCGACCGCATGGATCGACAACTCCCCGCCTACGCTGCGGTCCCAGGCCTTGAACGCCCTGATGCTCTGGGCGATGTGGTCGACGTCGGCGCGGCCGACCAGCGCCGGCGCCTGGTCCGGCAAGTCGATGTTGGCGAGGAAGTCCGCGGCCGACGAGCCACCGATCATTCCACCGGCCACGGCGGCCGGTCCGAGTGCGAAGAAGCTACGGCGATCCACGTTGGGCGGGTCCTGTTCCGGGGCAGAGCGGCTGCTGTAGAAGCCGAGTTCGGCATCGGAGCCGGCCCCCAGCTCTGCCCTCATCGCCTGGCGGTACGCCTCCGTGGGCCAGGTGTAGATCCCCCGCTCGAGTTTCGACAGGTAATTCCCATCGATCGGCGGATCCAACCTGAGACGCCGCGAGACCCGCTCCGCGAGCTCTGCCTGCGTCATGCCCAGTGCGCGGCGCGCATCCCTCAGCTTGAGGTTGCGTTCGCTCCTTGCGGCCACTTCTTGACCTTCCCCGTACGCCACGCGCTTCCACCATAGGCAGATGCCAGCACAGCATCCAATGCGTGGCTGCGCCATATCTCCCAGTAATCCTCCCAGTAGATCTCCCAGTAAATCGCTCTCCCATGCCCGTCGGCCTCCAGCAAAGCTGGTCACGCAGTGAAGTCGCTGCGCTACTTCCGGGTGGTCTCGCCGCTACCCGGCCCCGTTGCGCTCACGCGTCCGGATCCGAGGGAGGTCAGATGAAGGCTCGAAGCGGGACCACCCCGCCCCGCTGCCACACCTGATGCATGCGTCAGCGCTGGAGCGACTTCGTGCGCTCGCTGAACCACCGGGCTGCTCGGTGGTGGCGGCGGCTCAACGACACGTTCCGGCGCTGGCACGACGAAGACCTTTGAGCCGGCGGCGGCGCCGAGTCAGCTTGGGCGGATCTGACGACTGAATCCAGCGGTGCCGCCGCCACCTACCGGAGCCCCCGGCCACTATCTGCTCTCCCCCTGTGGAGTGGATCTCGCCCGACTCCCCCCGGGCTGCCGGGGGCTCCTCCCCCAGTTCCCCACGCCCGCCACCCCACGGAAGAGGCCCGCACGATGCCGAACGAGGCCAGCCCATCGGAGGCGAAGTCAGCCGCCGCGGATACTGGCTCCCGCATCGACGACCCGCGCCAGCCGAGTACGGCCCGACTCTGGAATCTCGCCAGCGGTGGCAAAGACAACTTCCTCGCCGACCGAGTGCTGTACGAAGGACTCGCTCAGGCGACCGCGCATTTCTCCCACCTCGCGGCCGCGAACAAGCACTTCGTTCGCGGCGCCGCAGCCTTCCTGACGTCCGAGCTCGGCATCACCCAGTACATCGACCTCGGCGTCGGCCTGCCCACACCAGATGGCAACCTGCACGACGTCGTCCAGTCGCTGAACCCGCACACAAAGGTCGTCTACGTCGACCAGGTCCCGAGCGTCCTAGCCCACGCACACGGGCTCCTGGCGGTCAACGAACGCGTCCTCGTGGTGGACGGAGACATCTTCGACTCCGCCCAGTTGCTGCAGCAGCCCGAGCTCAGCACGTTCCTTGACTGGTCAGCGCCGATCGCGGTCTTCTGCACCGCGGTCCTGCACTACCACCCCGGCGCCGCCCCCGACGTCGCGACAACGATGCAGACCTACGTCGACGCACTCGCCACTGGCTCGTGCACCGTCATCACACACTTCCTCGACCCAGAAGACGCCACCAGCAGCGTCGTACGCCAGATCGAGAAGACACTCACCACCAGCACCATAGGAGCTGGCTGGTTTCGGAGCCACGAAGAGATCGAGGCTATGTTCCCCGGCCAGGCTCTCCTGCCACCCGGCGTCGTTCCCTGCGTTCAGTGGTGGCCCAAAGTACAGACCGCCCGCGACAACAGTTGGATCGAGAACTGCATCGCCGGCGGAATCGGCCAGAAGGCCTGACCATCAGCCACAGCCCGAGGTCCCGGGCTCTCAGATCGGATAGCACCACGTGCGTTACGACCTCTTCGTCAGTCCCTGGATCGGCCACCACGCGTCCCGGATCCTCTTGACCGCCTTCGCTGCGCAGGTCGCCTACACAGCTGCCGACCTGCTCGTCGGTTTACCCAGCAGGCTCGCCTTCGGGCTCGAGCTCGGTTGGACTACGACCGTCCTGCACGCCGGCCTCGCGCTGTTGCTGCATGCGCGCGGCCCGCTGTGCGAGCGCTGTATCGCCGAGATGCCACTCGACGGATCGGCCCGCGCCGAGCGGTACCGCCGGAACCTGACAACGGTCCACTGGATCCGGACGCACCGGTGGGGGTGGATCGGCATCGCGGCAGCAACCATCGGGCTGCTCGGTCTCGCCCGGCATGCTGGTCTCATCTCCGAGCAGATCGAAGCACTTCTGTACGCCGGGCCGGTCATGTGGGTCGTTCTGTCGCTTGCACGCCATTCCCAGCTGCAGCCGTGGTGCCCCCAGTGCCGCGGAAACGGCGGCGGCGACTACAACGACCATCCGATAGCAGGACCACGGCCAAGTCTGGCGCTGAGCTGCTGATCGCGCCCGCCCGGTCGACCATCTCGACCATCCCCCGTACGCCGGCGTACGGGGGGTGCTTCTTCATACCTGCGCGCGCTCGCGTGGATCGCCGTTACAAGAGACGATCAGCACGCCTGCGGCCTGAACGAGCCGACTTCGTCGGCGCTGTAAAGAACGTTTTGTTCTCCCCCTCCTGGCACTCCATTCTGACCCGACACGCCTGCTCCACAACCTCCAGCAGCCCGAGCGCGCGTTCTCCGCTGCGCTGCGTCCACGCGGCCGCTGGAGGCCGCTCCACAGCCGCTTACGGGTCGCCACTCCGCTCGCCAGGAGGGGGCGAACAACAGTCGGCCAACCAGAGCTGACGGCCACGCTGCCTGGCAGGAGCAGGAGGTTTGCCGTGCGCGTTCCCGCGACGCTGGAAATCCGAGCCGAGGCAGTAACCGGCGAGAGCCGACGTACCAACCGCAGCGAGTACTTCTCCGCCGACGCCGCGCCGACACAGGCAGTGCCGCCGATCGTGCGGTTCCTGGACTGGTGCCAGCAGCAGCAGGTCACACCAGATGGCACGGCCTACGAGAACTACACCGCCGCAAACCCCCAAGACCGCATCGACGCCGCAGACCAGCCGGAGCCGGTCGTGTCCGGCTCCCCGGCGTTCGTCTACGACTTGAACGTGATGCAGGTACCAGGCGGTTGGGTCGGCAGCCTCAAGGTTCGTTGCCAGTCGGTCAAGCGTCGGTCGAACAGGCTGCAGAACCTGGTGCTGATGCCGTTCCGGTCCGACGACACGGCGACCCTGCACAAGTGGGCCGTGTACTACCTGACGCGCCGCCAGATCGAGCTGATGGAGATGAACCGCCCGGAAGAGACCGCCGCCGCCGAGACGGAGCTGAAGCAGCAGATCGCGTGGCACACCTCCCGCGCGGCAGCCGAGCTGGGCGAGGTGGCCTGAGATGGGAACCGAGCTCTACCTAGACGACGTCGTTGATCGGATCAACGAACAAGGCGTGTCCGCCTACGTTGCGGAGACCGGCGACGGGGAAGCAACGATCTACGCGGGCGCCTGGCACCTGGTCGATGACGAGTCCAGGAGCCGCACGGCGTACTCGGCCGTTGCCGGGCCCGGCCGCTTCGGCTGGGACCAGTACCCCAGCACGGCCGACACCGACGACTTCCGCATAGGCACGGACACCCCCGGCGACCGACGCGGTACCTCCTGTGAGGAGCTGGAGATCACGAGCTCACGCGACGTGGCGAACCTGATCGTGGCCCAGGTCCGGCTGCCGCTCGGCAGGTCCCTGAGCCAGCGCCAGGCCCGGCGAATCCTGAAGGGTCAGCGCCCCAGCAGGATCCCTACCTGGCTGCAGCGCCGCCGTACGCGGTGCCACACAAGCTGCGACTGCCGCAACTGGACGCGGTGACCTGAGGTTGATGGTGTGGCGGCCCCGCTGATATCGAGGCCGCCACACTGCCATTTTCCCAGTTCGCCGGTTTCCGTGTTCTCGGGCATCGAGCCCTCAACCACGGTGCTGCCGCCCGGTGGTCACGATCGTGATGAAAGCCGGCCATGCCGGTAGTTCCCTGGCCGGATAGGAGATTCCAGCTGGGGGTGGGGTTGTGTGGTTGGCCGACGGGTTAGGGATGGCGGCCTGCGGCCGAAGGTGCCGACTTCGTCGGCGCTGTGAACAGAGCTGTTCTCCCCCTCCTGGCACTCCATTCTGACCCGACACGCCTGCTCCACAACCGCCGTCGTGTGCCCTGCGGTGCGGGTGTCTCCGCTGCGCTGCGCCACACGCACCCGCAGCCGCCGGCGGTTGTGGCTCAGTCGCTTACGGGTCCGAAGTTTCGTCGCCAGGAGGGGGCGAACAACGGTCGGCCGAAGGCTGACGGCCCCGCTCCCTGGCAGAACGGAGCAAGTCACGTGGTAGCTGAAGTACACGCCGCAACCGATCTGGAGCAGATGGCCGCCCTGGTCCCCGAATGGCGGCTGGAGTGGCACGACGCACGCACGCTGCTGACTGACAGGAACGTGCGTAAGGCCCAGCCTGACGCCGACCTGATCGCCAGTGTCGGAACCTCCGGGGTTCTGCAGCCCATCGTCGCCGTACGCACCGCCGAGGGGCAGTCGGTGTTCCTGACCCGCGAGGGGGAAGGCGAGCCCGCGATGGCGACGGCCGAAGGGAAGACCCGTGTCCGGTACGGCGAGAGCCGGACCATGGCCGCGATCATCTCCGAGAACTACCTGGTACCGGTCATCGTGACCGGCCCGGAGGGCGACGACAAAGCCGAGGAGATCGCCCGCATCATCAACCAGCGCTCGGAGAACACGTACCGCCAGGGCATGAAGGACAGCGAGCACGCCGACGCCGCTTACCAACTCAGCCTGCTCGGAGTGAGCGAGACCGACATCGCCGAGGGACTGCGGATGCAGAAGACCCAGGTCAGGGCAGCGAAGAAGCTCGCCAAGACCGAAGGCGGAGCCGCCATGCTGGACGAGCACGAAGACCTCGACATCCTGACGGCCGCCAAGATCGCCGAGTTCGAGGACGACCCCGAGCGGGTCCGCAGCCTGCTGATCAGGCATCGGACCGGCGGCGGTCTGGACTCCCTGATCCGTCACTACAAGGACCTGGACAAGCGTGCTGCGACAGTGGCGAAGGTCAAGGCGGCGCTGGAGTCTCAGGGGCTCACGGTGACCGAGGCTCGCGCCAGTTGGGACCGGTACAACGAAGCACGCTACGTCACGGCGCTGAAGGACGAGAACGGCGACGGCATCAGCGTCGACCAGCACACCGAGTGCCCCGGCCACGCCTTCATCGTCAAGGAAGTGCCGTACTACAAGGCCCCGGACGGGACACTCACCTCGGACCTCGACATGCTGCCCGCCGACGAACGCGACGGTGCCGAGCCCGTGGAAGGCCGCTACGAAGGGGTGGCAGTGTGCACGCAGCACATCGAGTGTCACCCGGGCCCGGTCCGGCAGCTCACCGAGGCCGATCGGACAGCGGCCGAGGAAGCCGAGCGGCGCGAAGCCGAACGCAAAGAGGCCGCCAGCCACGACCGCTCCCGCGTGATGAAGGGCAACAAGGAATGGGACGCTGCCGTGTCGCGCCGCCGCGCGTTCGTCAAGAAGGAGCTGGTGTCGCGTATGACTCCACCGCCCGGAGCGGTGGAGTACCTGACCAAGGAACTGCTTGTGTCGCAGTACGCCCTGTGCGACAGCTTCAAGGACGGTCACCCGCTGGCGGCCGACTGGCTCGGCGTGGCGGCGGACAGCAGCGCCCAGTACTCCGGTGACTCGCGGATTGCCCCGCGCCGTTCCGCTCTCGAACAGCTCGCCGACGAAGTCAGCGACAAGCGCCGCCAGGTCCTGCTCCTCACCGTCGTCCTGGCGGCCAACGAGAAGGCCCTGAACCGCCAGTCCTGGCGAAACAAGGACGGCTGCGGCCAGAAGAACTACCTCCGGTTTCTGATCGCCCGGGGATACGACGCCTGCGGAACCGAACGGCTTGCCGCCGGACTGCCCGAACTCGCCGAGGAACCAGCCGACGACGCCACCCCGGCCGAGACGGACGCCGCGTAACACCTGAACACCAGAGGGCCGGGGCATCCGAAGTGTTCCGGCCCCTCTGCAGTATCCCGTTGCTGAGCGGTCAACGATGGGGGTTGCTGTGGCGGTACCGCGGCCGAAGGGGCATCGAGCCCACTTCGACCGCGCGGTTTCGGATCTTCGGGGCATCGAGCCCCTCAGTTCCGAGCTGCCGCGTGGTGGCCGGCCTGGTCGGAGACCCGCCAGTCGTAGAAACACGGCCAGATGAAGAAGAGACACCCAGAACCGAGGAAGCGGCTCAGAGCAGGGTCACGCTCGGCCGCGGCGAAGTGCCCCGAACAGGCCATCGCCCCGCCGGCTGGAAGCGATCGGGGCCGGCGTCGGGGCTGAGGTCGAAGTGGTGGCCGGGGTCGTGGTGACGTGGCTGCGCTTCCAGTCCGCGACCGCGCGGTCGGCGGCCGTCGACCACGAGCTCCGCGTCTGGGCGTGCACCTGGCCTGTGGCCAGATCCACCCAGCCCACCACGCCGTCAGGTCCGTGGACGTACAGGCGGTCGTGCCCGTTCTTCTGCCATCGCCTAGCCCAGTGATCTGACATGACTCCCCTCCCCCACTCGACAACCTGCAGCTTGTGTATCTCTTGAGGATAAGGGCTGCCGCAGCAATCGTGCGGTGGTTTGAGGTGGGTCTCCCGTCGGTCAGGTGCCACCCGTGGACCGCGCCGGGTGGTCGCCCGGAAAGGGTCTGCCCGACGTAGGAGGGATCGAGCGAAGCTCGACCCTTGGAGGGTGGCCGCGCGGTGTGGTGGCCTGTCCACCTGATCGGTGGGAGACCCACCGGCGCTTCGGGACTCCCCGAGAGAGGGCGGGGTCCGGGGCGGAGCCCCGCATCTTTCCCTCACCTCACGCCCGCGACTGGCTGGCGGGTTAGGAACGAGGGCGGCCTGCGGCCGAAGGTGCCGACTTCGTCGGCGCTGTTGAAGAGCTGTTCTCCCCCTCCTGTCGACTTCATGATGACCCGACACTCGCGGAGGTCAACTGAGCGCCTTCGGCGCCGGCCAGCCGTCCCACGACTTTCAGCGGCGGTCGCACGCTCCCTTATTTCCGCTGAAACTCGCGTGCCGCCAGCCCGGTAAACGTCAGTGGACCTCCACTCCCCTACGGGTAATCACTGCGTTCGCCAGGAGGGGGCGAACAACGGTCGGCCGAAGGCTGACGGCCCCGCCGCCTGGCAGAACAGGAGTCCACCCATGGGCGACCCCGTGATCTTGCGGATCATCAGCGACGACCAGGACAGCACGTTCTACGCCGAGTGCGCCTCACCGGAGAAGTTCATCCCCGAGTTCGCCCGCTTCGTCGAGGACTGCAAGGCCAACAAGATCATGCCGACCGCGACCGCCTATGCCGAGTACGTGGTGACCGCCGAGGGCGACCACGTACGCGAGTACTACCCCACCGACGCGGACGAGCCGGAGAACCTGGCACACCGCTACGTCGTCCGGACCACCGCAGCCGGGGACGGCTGGCTGGGCGACCTGACGATCTGGAGCCGTCAGAAGCGCACCGACCGAGACCCCATCCTGACCGTGTGGCACCGCGAGACCTTCAGCAGCACCGACACCCGCTCGCTTCACCGGCTCGCCCTGGGTGGCCTCAAGCGGACCATCGCGAGTGTCCACGCCCTCAACCGGCCGCGCATTACTGCCCCGGCGCTTCGGGAGTGGATGTCGCGGGCGGCCTGGCACGCGCGCCAGGCGGAGACGGCAGCAGCATGACCACGACCTACGGACGCGTGACACAGGACGGCGTCGAGGTCTTCCAGGCCTACTACGACCCCAAGAAGCGCTGGAACGGATCGCTTGTGCCGAGCTTCGACCGGGCCGAAGCCGAGAAGGTCGCCGCGCACCTGATGGCCCCGCCGGACGACGACATCACCCGCATGGAGTGGGACGGAGACGTCCTCATCTACACCCAGCCTCACGACCCGTCGATCGAACCGATCCGCATCGAGCCCAACGAGAACGACCTTTACGACATCGGCAACCACTGCGGACACTGGAGCGTCCCCGAGGCCGACGAATGCGAAACCGACGAGGACCAGCAGGAACGGGCCACACCGACAGCGGTCGAACCGACAATGACCGTCTTCTACGCCAACGACCTCACCGACAGCGCCAGATACTGCGAACTGGTCCTCGCCGCTCCCGACGAAGCCACAGCACGCGGGCTGGCGCAGCTCTTGGAAGACGACGACCTGAAGCCCTGGACCGACCCGGCCCTGTCGCAGTTCACCGAGCTCGGAAAGGACTACACAGGCAACATCCGCGCTGACGTGATCCTGTCCAGGCCAGCTGACGCCTGACCAGAGCCGCCGCCAACCTGTAGGGGTCGGGACATCCGAAGTGTCCCGGCCCCGGCTGCTTAGCCACTGTGGCGGTTTCGCGGCCGAAGGGGCATCGAGCCCCTTCGGCCGCGCGGTTTCGGATCTTCGGGGCATTGAGCCCCTCAGATCCGAGCTGCCGCGCGGTGGCCGGCCTGGTCAGAGACCCGCCGGTCATATAAGGCCAGACCGGGATGAAGAAGACCTGATTTACCAGCCCAGCTCGGCGTACGCCGTATCGCTCAGGTCGTTGTCGAGGCCGGCCTTCGGGTACGGCACCACGAGGGCGTACGGCTGCAAGTGAGCCGACGTGAGAAGGTCCCTCGGTCAGCAGATGCCGCGGCCGGGTCTCAAGACGAAGACGCTTCAGGAGCGCCGCGGTTTGCTGAGGTCTTTCAGCGGTGGCAGATAGCTGTCCAGCGCTGCTGACACCAGCTCCGAGCGATTCACCTTGGGAGCGCGCGGTGTGCTCGCCCTGAGGATTGACGTCACCCATTCCGCCAGCCCGTCAATGATCGTCAGCTCGCCAACCGTCGGCCTGATCCGCAGCGGCTCAGGCCGATCGAGCTGCGGATCGGTCACCGCCGACGAACCCGCCGATCCCAGCGGACGCGCTGGAAAGAGGTCCCCCGGCGCTGCCGACGGCCGCGCGGCCGCAACTAGGCTCGGAAGATCCTGGGCAGTCGCCTTGACCGCTTCGAGAATGAGGACGGTGTGGCTCGGTGCCGTCGGCCGGGCCAGTTCGAAACGCCTCATCAAGTGACCACGGATGGACAGGACCGTCGCCGAGACGATCGTCATCGAGGGGTCGGTGGGGTCGATTCGGAGATCCGGCAGGCCGGGCGTACTTGTCGGCGTGGCCGCAGCGGGTGTGCCGACCTCGGCCACCGCCGACCCACTGACAGGACTTGCTGTCAGAGGTGCAGGCCGATCCTCGACCGGTGCCGCCTCGATGGGACGAACTACCTCCACGACAACGGGCGGGGCAGGCTGTGCCACGTCGGACTCCGTCGAGGCCTGCGCCTCGGCCGGTGCAATCGGCTCGGCGGGCGCATCCGTGGACGCCGGGGTGACTGCGGGAGCCTCAGGCTCCGAGTCGGCCGCCTCAACGATCGGCGGGACGGTCACAGGCGCCACGTCGGTCTCAGCCGGGAGTGCTGTCGTCGTTGCCTCGGACGTGTCCCGCGTAAGTTCGTCGGGCTGACGCGTCTCTGCGACGCTGCCGGAGGCATCCAGGCGGACAGCGTCCCCACCAGGCGAACCCGGCGCGGGATGCCGGGGCGGCGGAGGCGTGCGAGTCGCGCGGCTCTGCCGGCGGCTGCGAAGGGCACCGATGCCGTTGGAGCTGGAACTCTCAGGCTGCGCGTCCGGCATGATCGATCACCTCCTTCGCTACTGCCTTCATGTCGCCGACAAAATTGGCGTATGTCACAGGCACCGGCTCGATAGACGTGAGCGCCTGCCGCCGCGTCCGACGCTTGATGGCCTTTACCTCAGAGATCGGTGGTCCGACCGGGACGCCGTATTCCTGGCTGATGTCCTCCAGCATGGCGATCATGCGCTCAGGAGGAACCGGCGGAACGATCGTCGGGACGATGAGGATGTTGTAGCCGCGCATCTCCCTCAAGGTGCCAGCCAGCCCCTTCAAGGCGAGGTACTCCAGCGGCGTCGGCATGACGGTTATCTGCGCAGCGGCCATGGCGCCATACGCCATGCTTCCCCCACCCGGGTGGTTGTCGACAACCACCGGCCGCTGCCAGTGCTGCACCCACTTCTCGAGCAGAGACGCTGTGGTGTCTGCAGACGGCTGATTCTCGACCAGGTCCGGATGGCCCGGGACGAGGTCCGCCCGGAAGGCATCCCCCTTCAGAGGCCGCGGCACCTTGCCTGTCTCCAGAGCGTCCAACAGCGGAGCGTTTACGCGCGTCTCGTGCCGGTAGCCCCAGAGGCCCGAGAGGCCGCCCTCGTCCCAGTCGAAATCGAGCTGGACGGCATCGAAGATCCAAGCGAGCTCGCGGGCGGTGGTCGTCTTGCCCACCCCGCCCTTGCCCGCGTGGATGGCGATAATGAGTCGGCGTGTCAGATCGGCGAGTTGCCCGTCAGGAAGCTCGACGCCGCACGCACGTAGGCGCTCAATCCGACGTAGCTCGGAGACCGGGACGGATGGCTGGCTGGTCGGCGCGATGCTGCCGGCAGCGGCTGATAGGTCGGTCACGGCGGCGTATCCCCTAATGCGGCGGATGAGTGAACCCACCTTGTATAGAGGCCCGGGTGAGCTGATGTCTACAGCAACACGCTGGCGAACGTGTGTGAGCGACGATGCCGCAGCGGGCAGCAGGCCCCGGGGCTAAGGACATGAGGCCTCGGGCGTCGGAGCGCGAGGCGAGCCGGGGGGCGCGCTGCGCGACGCCTAACGGGTGGCAACCAGGAAGCGACGGCGCGGCAGCCGCTGTTAACCAGCGCGTGTCACCTGGCATAACAGCTCTCGCAAGATATCTCGTGACACATCTCCTGAGATGTCCCGCAAGATAGTCCGTGAGATAAGTCGGCAGTTGACGAAAAGGATAGTGGCGGACATAGGCCGCGCACCGGCAGCCGCAGCACTGCGAGGCGGCAGCCATGGTGCCCTCGGGATGTCACTGCGCCGCATTCTGCGGCTGCCATGTGTGGCCCTCGCCGGCCTCAATCTGAGCCTCAGAGACCCCCGTTTTTTTTGTTCCAGAACATCGGCGCGCCGCCGAGATTTTTGTTCTGGAATGTTGAAATGCTGCTCGGCATGCGCCCAGGACGAGGCAGACCAGCCGGGCGCCCGACACCGGGCGCCTTCGCGGAGTACGACCCCAGTGACAAGGGCAAGCACCGCGTCGCGACCAGTATCGAGCCCCAAGTCATGCCTGAGCTCATCAGGCGACTGCAGGCCATGAACCGATCAGCCTCGTGGTACATGCGCGAACTCATCCTCCGTGATCTCGCAGAGGGTGGAGCGCTCCCCACGTGGTTCGAGGAGGAGCAGTCGGCTTCCGCGGACCAGTCGGCCGACGTCCTGGACTTTCGCATCCCCACTCAGTCCGTGGCAGCCAGTGGCAGCCACGAGGAAGCCAGAAGGGAGTCAAGCCGGTAGCAACTGGCTGACAACTACATAGGGGCGGCTGCTCGTTGGCAGCCGCCCCACATGAAGTCTCCGAACGAGGTGTGAGTTACCAGCCCTTGCCTCGCTCGGTTCCACCGTTCGACCCACCTGAAGGAGGGCCGTCTTGTGCTGCCGCCTGCTCGGGCGGCGGTTTCAGTCTCTCACGAGACCCTGAAATCGCAAGCTTTGGCTGCCGACGTGTCGGCAGCCAACGAGCTAGATCGCCTGTTGTTCCGTACCCCGGTACGCCTGATCGACTCGGCCAACGACTTCGTGGCCACCGTGAGAACCCTCGAAGCCGCCCAGCAGGCCGTGGCAGCCGGCCTCGGCGCGTCGTACTTCGCCGAGCTGGCACCTGGCGTGGCTGCCGTCGACGTCGACCTGGACGACGACGAGACTGCCAGTGCCCTGCTCTACCACCTGGCGCAGTGGTGCGACGACCACTCAGTCTGGTGGTGTTCGCGCCCTTCAGGCGGCGGCCCCGGCCGCTGGCACCTACTCGCGGCCGTCGGCGAGCTGCTGCCGATACTTCGGAGCCTTGTCCTCGAGCTGCGCCAGGAGTGGAGCCTATCGGCCACCCAGCTTGACTGGCGGGCCACGCTCCGCCCGCTGTCCGCGCCCCACCGCGCCGCCGGACAGGTACCCCTACCGGCGGAGCTCCCCGAGCTCCTGACAGACCTGCAGCGGCGGGGGATCCACCGTCTCGGCGTCCCTGCCCCCCGCCGAGCTCGCCCACTCGCCGTGCTCGCCGCCACAGCCGAGTCAGCGGGGGAGCCGATCGCACTCTCGCCGGCCTTCTGGGACGGCCTTCGCAGCCCCGGCCCCACGTACAAGGCCGACCGGTCCGGCGCCGAGCTCATCGTGACCGCCAAGCTCAAAGCCGCCGGCTACACCGCCGCGGAGGCCTGGAAGGTCCTGGCAGACCCGACCCACGTCGTTGGCAGCCGCGCCCGCCGCAAAGGCCGCCACTGGTGGGAAACCTACGTCTGGTCGGCAGCCACGGCTGCCACTCCGGTCGAGCCTGGCAGCCAGCCACGCCTGCCCAGGACGTTCACAGACGGTTACGACTGGCATTGGCTGACGCTGCCCGTCGCAGGCGCTGTCCGTTCGGCCTGGGGGAGCTGGTCGACCCGGGAACGCCACAGCGGCGAACAGGTTGCGGCCGTCGTGAGCGAGTACCTCACCGCTGCCCGCACGTTGGCCGCTGTGCCCGCCGCGGAGCGGTCGGTGTCCGAAGACACCGGCCTGGACCGCAAGACCTGCAGAGCGGCTCTCAGGCGCCTGTGCAGCGCCAACGTGCTCGTGCTGGTCGACCAGTTCGACTACAGCCGAGAGCGCGGGCAAGGAGCAGGGGCCAACACCTACGCACCGAACCTGCTCGCCCTGAACTTCGCCACCGGGTCACTAACTCCCCCACCGAGCAGTCACACCCCCTCCCCGGCCAGCCCCCTCTGGATCGGTCTTCCCCCCGGCAGCCTGAGCCTGTGGATAAGTGCGGTCCTCGAAGGCCCGTCCGAACTCACAGATCTTCGCCGAGCAGCCGGCTACCAGGAACCCAAGAACGGTCAACTGAGCACCCGGCAGAACGAGTTGCTGACCTGCCGGATGGATGAACTGAGAGACCGCGGACTGCTAGCCACCCGCCGGGGCCGGTGGGAGTTGCGGCTGTCTCGCCGTGCGCCGGCTGCCCCTGCTCGAGGCTGGGCGGAATGGCGCGGCCGCCGCCGGCAGCACGCCGCCGAGCGGACCGAATTCCGCGCCTCCCGGGCCGCTGACAGGACCCGGTACTGCGGGGAGTGGGCGGCCGGCCGCGAGCGCTGCCAGCTGGAGCGAGCCTCGGCCGACAGGCTCCGCCGTGCCCGCTGGTGGCACAGCCTGAGCGAGGCCGAGCGGACCCTCAGAAAGCGGGTCTGGAAGGAGATCTACAACAGCCTCACGCCCTGGGACCAGCACCGCCGAAAGGAACTCCTGCGCTCACGCTGGGCCGAAGCCGAGCTGCACGACCGCGAGGTGATGCTCGCGGCCTAGAAACACGCGTCGCCTAGACGCGTCAAACTGAACTGAAAGAGCCCGTGACCAGAGGTCCCGGGCTGCTGTAGGGTGCTTCTAGAGTGTTTCTAGGGTGCTTCTCTGACTCACACCCACCCCCGTCTCTACCTGCGGCAAACCTCGTTCAAGACCGACACCTCCCTCCTCCAACGACAAGGACGGAGGTGTCGGTCTTGAACGAGGAGAGACGGGGGTGGGTGTGAGTCAGAGAAGTGAAGTTGTTGTGAGTGTTGAAGTAGTCATGAATGGAGTTAGAGAAAGGGAAGGAAAGACGAAGGGAAGGAAAGACAGGGAAGGAAAGATAAGGGAAGGAAAACAAAGGGAAGGAAAACAAAGGGAAGGAAAACAAAGGGAAGGAAAACAAAGGGAAGGAAGGAAAGATAAGGGAAGGAAGGAAAGATTAGAGATTTAGTGATGTGGCGTAGGCGGGCTGGGAGAGCGGAGGTGCAGTAGGTGGCCGGGATGCAGGGCGTGAGTAAGCGGTGGCAGGTCACGGAGCGGGACGTGGCCTGGTTGGCGTGGATCGGCCGATGGCGTGGGGCAACGTCTGTGCAGGTCTCGGCAGAGTTCGCTGGCCGCGGCGAGTCGGCCCCGAAGACCGTGGTCGACCGGCGCCTGAGAGGCCTGAAGGAGATCGGCCTGGCCGAGATGCACCGGATGGTGCACGACCTGCCGAGCGCCTGGTCCCTGACCCGCGAGGGCATGAACGTCGCCGGCGTGGCCGGCCGCGTTCTGAAGCCCCGCCTGGCCGACTTCCGCCACGACCACGAAGTGATCATGATCGCCCGTCAGGTGGCTGTGGATAAGCCCAGCCACCAGCTGGTCACCGAACGCGAAATCCGTCGCCTGGAGACCCCCGACGGTGGGGTCCTGAAGGACCCGAAATACTCCGTCCGGATGATGGGGACCGGGCGGTCGCTGCGATGGCTCTACCCCGACCTCGTCAGCGTCTCGCCCGAGGGCCAGACCTGGGCCCACGAGCTCGAGGCCTCCAGGAAGGACAGCCGACGGCTGGTCCGCCTGATGATGGCCTACATCTACGCTGACCACATCACGGGCGTGCGGTACTACGCCGTGCCCCAAGTTGAGGCGACCGTGAAGGCCGCGGCGGCCGAGGCCAACGCGGCCGCCGCCGAGATCGGCCGGCCACGCAAGATCTTCGTCCAGCCGTGGCGCGACATCTCTCCTCGTCCTGCGACCTCCACCTCGCTGGGGCGGGCTCTACCACCAGAGGATGCCTACAGTGAGTGATCAACTGCGGGGGCAGGTTGACAACAGGCCGCTGCTGCCACGCCGTGGCACCGTGGCCGACAAGGAGACCACCGATGTCGAGGCGATCCGCCGCGGCATCCTGATGGTGCTCGCGCTACTGAACCCGGTAGCCGGTGTGCTGACAGTGGCAGCCGTCGTGGCTGCCAATCGCGTTCCAGCGCTTCGGGCCCTGCCGGCCCGGAAGCTGTTCTTCTGGTCCGTCCTGCCGACCACGGTGGTCGTCCTGGGAACCGTGTACCGGCTGTACCTGCAGCCTTGGATCGAGGCCTGGCGAAGCTTTTCCGCGCCCCTGATCGGCGGCGCGGAAGGCGCGGGCGTCGGCGGCCACCTGGAGGCGCTCAGCGCGACCGCGGCCGACCGCTGGCCGGTCTGGCTGCTGCAGCAGCTGCCGATCTCGATCGTCGGCGCGATCTCGATCGCGCTGTTCGTTCTGTGGCGCCGGCAGCGCTACAACGCCGACTTCCGCGAGATCACGCCGCTGGCAGACCCCGCGGCGGTGGCTGCCACGGTGGCCGCCATCGATCAGCCAGTGCCGGGAGCGGTGCCGGCGCCTCGGGCGGCGTCGACCGCGGATCTGAGGCTACGGCTCGGCGGCCGAGCCTCCGACGCGTCGGTGTACGAGCTCGAGGGCGCGGCGGTCCTGATGCACATGCTGGTCATCGGACCGACCGGGTTCGGCAAGACGACGACGATCAACCGGCTGACCTGGGAGACGACCGGTGCCGACACTGCTCGGCACCTGGGCAACTCCCACATCATGTTCGACCTCAAGGGCGACGTGGAGGTCATTGAAGACCGGGCCGCGATGGCGGCCGCTGCCGGGAAGCGGCTGCACGTCATCACCCTCGACGGCCGCGGCGCGACCAGCAGCTACAACCCGCTCAAGCACGGTACGCCGGACGAGATCAGCAACAAGCTGATGCAGTCCGAAGAGGCCTCGGCCGATGGCGGCTTCTCCGAGCCGTACTACCGCGCTATCGGAACCCGCTGGCTGCAACTGGCCTGCCGAGCCCTCGTCGACCTGGTCGACCGCGAAGTCCAGCTGGTCGACGGGCGGCGCCGCCGTGCCTGGCGGCGTGACCTGCCTGACCTCGTGCGGCTGCTGCACCCCGACCGGATGTCGCGGGTCGTGGCGGAGTTGTCGCCGCAGACCGCCGACCTGCTGAACAACTTCATCGTCGTCGAAGGCGGCGAGGACAAGGACTTCGCGCGCTCCCTGAGCGGCATCTACCACCGGTACGCCGCGATCTCGGAGTCCGCGGCCGGCGCCGTCCTGGTCGACCAGCCTGGCGGTCTGGACCTGTACGACGCGATCCAGGGCGGGGACTACGTCGTGTTCAGCCTCGACGCGGCCACCGACAAGGCGGCCGCGCGTCGCATCGGGAACCTCGCGTTGCAGGACCTGACCAACATCGGCGGCCGCCTTCAGGCCGAGAAGTTCCGCTACACCGGCCGGTCCTGCTTCGTCGTGGTCGACGAGTTCTCCGCCCTCGGCGGCTCCGCGCTCGAGGCGTTCTACGCCCGAGCCAGGGGCGCCGGGATCATCGCGGCGATCTCCACCCAGAGCGTCGCCGACCTGCGAGCGGTCTCGCCCGAGTTCGAGGAAGCCGTCAAAACCAACGGCAACGTCGTCATCCTCCACCAGCAAAAAGGCGAAGCCGCCGACGACTGGGCCAAGTGGATCGGGACCCGCCAGGTCTACAAGGAGACCCTCCAGGTCTCCGATGACGCCGACGTACTCGGCACCAAGACCGCCGCTACCGGCGTCGGCAGCCTGCGCGCGGTCGACGAGTTTGTCCGCCACCCCAACCTGCTGAAGTCGCTCGGCCGGGGCCAAGCGATCGTCATCACAGCCCACCCGACCAAGACCGAGGCGCTCGTGGACATCGCGCCACCGCCGCGGATGCCGGTCGTCGCGGTCCCCTCGACACGTGCACCCAGGCCGACCCCCGGACCTGAACCAGCGCGACAACCACCGCTCCCGTTGCCGGTCCAGGACCTCACCGACGCCGGTCAGGCCGCTGCGACGCCGGCTGCTCAACCAGTCGATCCGAGTGGGGGTGCACCGGATCCGGGGGAGGGGCTGACCGGGCAAGAGCTCGCGGAACTGTTCGGCGACCTGGTCCAAGCCGACGACGAGGGCCCGTCGGCCAAGACCACACCCGATTCGGAGGCCGCACCAGAGCCCGCGGCCGAGTCAGCCAAGGAGCCGGCGGCGCAGGCCTGGCCGCCTCCGACCGAGCAGTGGTTCAGGAAGAAGACCGACGACTGACCCTCGGGGTCGACGTCGGAACGACCTCCACCTCCGGCCGGCAGCGGCAACCCTGGCCGATAGCCGGCCGGAGGACGGGTTGGTGGGTGGCGGGTGAAGTGAACGGGGCTCTGCCCCGGACCCCGCCCTAACCTGCTGAGAGCCGGGGAAGGGCCGGTGTGTCTCTCGTCGATCAGGTGGGCAGAGCCGACCACACCGAGCGGCCACCCTCCAAGGGTCGAGCAAGCTCGATCCCTCCTGCGTCGGGCAGACCCTTTCCGGGCGACCACTCGGCGCGGTCCCCCAGTGGGCACCTGACCAACGAGAGACACACCTTCAACAGCGGTCGGAGCCTGTATCACGAAACCCAATGTGGTTTACCTCACTAACAAGATTTTAGCTTGCTAAAGAATCTTTAGTACAGTAAACTTTCAGTATGAGCACAGAGCAGAACACCGAGAACAGCTGGACCGACGCCCCGCGATCCGACAAGCCGTCGACCGGCTGGTGTGTGGACGGCTACCTGCACACCAGCCCGCGGGAGGCCTCCGGCCCCGGCAGCCGCCTGTGTACGAGCTGCATCGAAGACGGATGGGGCAGCGAGTGCCCGGTGTGCGACCGTCCCGGCGGCGCGCGCACGAGCTCCGGTTTCTGCTCCCGCGCCTGCGAGGAGGCGGCAGCGCCGCTGACCATCCAGGTTCGCGGGGGACAGCTCTTGTCCGGCGGCATGGAAGCCGAGCGGCTGCGGGTCGCCGAGATCAGCGACGGGGAAGCGGCAGCGATCGCGAGCCTGTACCAGACCCCCGGAGGATACGGCGCGGTGTTCGCCGCCTTCGCCTCCGGCTGTGAGGTCGACGTAGACGAGCTGATCGACGCGATCGCCCGCGAAGCCTGCATCACGCCCGCCGCCGAACTCGGCCAGCTCGCCGCATGGATCTCCGACACCACCGGCGAGCAGCTCGCCGAAGACATCGCGGTCCGGCTGGGTGCCCGCGACCCCTTCTGACCTGTTCCCACCAACGACAGAGGCGACGACGAATGAAGATCCAAGTACGTGAAACCCACCTCCTGACCACCGACCTTGAAACCGAACTGTGGAAGGTCGAGAACGGCCAGCAGCGCTACATCTCCGACGCCGCTGCGGTGACGATCGCCGGTTGGTTCCAGTCGTCCGTCCTGGCCGGTGTGGCCGGGAGGGTCCTGGGCGCGTTCGCGGCAGGCCGCGCGGTCGATCACTGCGAACTACTCGCCGACATCGGCCACGCCGAAGGCAACCGGGACGTGCGCGAACTGCGCCACCTCGTGACCTGGGTGACCAAGACGCAGATGTCCGGGGGAGTGGAGCAGGCCGGCCGAATCGAGACCGAAAGCACCTGGGCCGCAGCCGAGCGGGCGCACGGCGAGCGTGAGAAGCAGATCCGGGCCAGCCTCGACGCCGACGCCAACGGCCGCGCCGCCGGGCACCACGCAGCCCGGACCGCCGGACCTGACAGCGCCGCCGTCCGCGAACAGCTCGCCGAGGAACACGGCAACGGGGGATACCCCGATGGACCGCTGGCGGCCGACTACCGCGCCGGATTCGCGTTCGGCTGGGCGACCTGGACGAGCCACCGCGACACCCAGCCCGCACCGGAGCCCGAGCCGTTCCAGCCCCACGACCCCGCAGCGCTCGCCGCCTGCCTCAAGTCCTACGACGCGCTACAGCCCACCCGCGCGAAGCTGGCAGCGATGGCCGAGGCCATCGACGGCGACGACGACCGCCAGGAAAGGTACGAAGAGGAACTGTCCTGGTACGAGACCGAGGCCCGGGTTTTGCTGGACGAGTTCGTGACCGCCCTGCGTGGCCAGACCAAGGCCCAGCGCGTCCACTACGCCGAACTGAGCGAGGGCGACATCGTCACCGAGCACGACACCCAATTCCGGGTGATCACTCGCGGCCAGGATCTGCGCGGCCGCCGCGTCGTGCACTGGGTCAGCACCGAAGCCGTGACCGAGCCCAGCGACCAACTGCGGCCGTTCGTGACCGAGATCGGCGGATCACACCGGCTGCAGAGCCGCGAAGATCTCGCCTACGTCTACCGGATCGCTCCCGAAATCCAGCTTGACCTTTAAGAGGCAATAAGAGATAATAAGAGACAAGAGACGAAGGAGAACCTGAGATGCTGCAGACCGACGAGACCAGCGGGACCGCCCGCGCCGAGGCTGAGGCCCGGGGGATGGACGAAGGCTGGAGCGCCGCCAACTACGCCGCCGCCTACGGCCAGTCCGGCGAGTCACTGGCCGACGAGGCCGCGCGCCGCGCCTGGGAAAGGTACTCGGACGCCGCAGTCGAATGCTGCGCGTACGTCTCCGGGTTCACCGAAGGTGCCGAGCGCTACGAGGCCGACCAGTGGCAGGACGGCACCCCCCGGCACGACGAGGCCGACGACCAGGACGGCCAGCAGTGAGGCGGCTTCGGCTGTTCACCCGCAGGACGGAAGCGGAAAAGGACCTCGCGGTCCTGGAGCGCGAGTTGAAGCGGACGCGCAAGGGGATGCGCAAGCACCGCGTGCGTTGCCCGCGCGGTGAAGAGCTGGCGCACGAGGAATTCCTACTGCTGGGTCAAGTCCGTCGGGCGCGCGAAGCGGTCGAACAAGAATCTGCCCACGAGATTTAAGAGACTTCAAGAGATAAAAGGATCACCAGAGATGGCTACCACCAAGACCCGTCGCAAGACTCGCAAGACCTACACCGACGAGCAGCGCCAGGCGTTCCAGGAGCGTCACGCCGCCTTAGCGGCGGAGGCTGACGCAGCGCTGACCGATCCGGAGCTCGGCGCGCGGGTCGCGGCCTTGCTGGGCGGCGGTAGCCGCCTGCTGTCCTACAGCCTGCGCAATCAGGCCCTGTTGATGAAGCAGGCCGCCGAGCGGGGGATGTCCCTGCACGAGGTCGACACCTTCAAGGGCTGGCAAAGCCGGGGCCGCCAGGTCCGCAAGGGAGAGAAGGGGCTTCAGATCGTGCGGCCGCGCGGTCGCGACGGAGGCCAGGAGCCGAACGAGGCCGACGCGGTAGAAGCGATTGTGCTTCCACGCGAGGAGGCAGCCGGGGAGGAGGAAGGCGGAAAAACCCGGTTCCGGGTGATGACCGTTTTTGAGATCTCCCAGACCGAGGGACCGGAAGAGACCGACGTCATTGCCGACGAGGCGGGCGAGGTGACGTTGTTTCAGAGTCTCGCCGACCAGGCCGAGCGCTACGGCTACAACGTCAGCATCTGGGCCGAAGACGTGTTCCCGACGGGCGCGGTAGAGGTCGACCACGAAGCCGCCAGCATCGCAGTATCCGAGGCGGCCGACTCGGCCGAGGTGCTGTCGAAGCTCGCCCAGGAGATCGCCGCAATCGCTGTCGTGAAGGCCACTGAGAGCGCGGCCCGACGAGCCGCCCGACCAACCGGCGAGGCCGACCAGGTCCCCACCATCACCGTCCGTTGATCCCAGGCGCGCCCGGTCACGGGGCCGGGCGCGCCGCTGCCAGAAAGGAACACACCGTGGAGCGCGTGAACATCCAGGCCGACGAAGTCGGACTGATCCGGGCCGAGTTCGCCCATGACTGGCGGTACGGCGTGACCACCTACCGGGTGAACGCCGCATGGGTCTCCGGTGTGTTCGTGCTCGGCATCGAGCCGCGCACGGGTGAAGGGTCGGCACTCATCGATCAGGACTCCGAGCGGCTGCGGGTCGAGTTCGGCCGCCGCGACGGCGGCGACCCGTATTACAGCCACCACCGGCACCGCGCCGACCTGCCATGTGTGAACGGCGTTGAGCTGCTAGGGACCGTCGGGGTCAACCTTGAGCAGCTCCGCCGCGAGCGCCTCACCGGCGAAAGGATGTACGTCGGCCGGGCCACCGGGCCGGGTCCCGCTCCCGAGGCGACGCGACGCCGTACCGCGCTCGTCATCGATGCTTTGGCCTACCACTGGCTGAGCCTGCCCGAAAACTACGCGCTGCGGCTGCACGCCGCGCGTGCCGTCGTCGGCGAGGTGATTTCCGAGCGGGCGCGCCGGATCAGGTCCGCCCGCGATGAGCTGGCTTCGGCGCAAGCCGAGATAGCCGCCGCCGAGGCTGAGATTGCCGCCGTGCTGCGGTTCAAGGCGATCGGCGAGACCGAGGAGGCTGCGGCGTGAGGGGCGCTCAGAAGGGGACCCAGCGCGGCGGTAGTCGAATCTTCGGGGCATTGAGCCCCTCAGCTCCGAGCTGCCGCGCGGTGGCCGGCCTGGTCGGAAAGCGACCGGCCGAAGAACCACCACCTGAAAGGAACGACACCTTCAGGAGTTGGCCCGCGGGTGGCTGGCCTCGATGGTCAGCTGCCGGACAGCTCGGGAGAGGGGGCGCGGTGCCGTAGCCTCCCGCGCCGGCTGCAGTACCACCGGCGAGCCCGCCGAGCCAGAGCTCAGGCCGTTGCAACAACCTGCAATTCGTCCAAAAAACCGCGACCAGGACCTGCGACACCCGCTAGCGTCCCAATCTGTCAGGAGACAAAGAGAGACAATGGAGACAATAAGAGACCGAGTGCCGACGCGCACTCCAACTAGAGAGATCCACCGCCGTGAGCGACGACTCCGAGACCCCGCCCGCCGCGAAGAAGACGCGCGACAAGTGGCGGATCCAGGCCTGGATCTACGACGAGACCGAGGATTCACGCATCCGCAACTGCGAGGCGGCCGTCGGCCGGCTCGAGGGCTATGCGGACCTCAGCGACTTCATCGTGCAGTCAGTGATGAAGGAAGTCACCCGGCTCGAGAAGAAACGCAACGGCGGCCGGCCGTTCCCGCCGCCGCCGGAATCGGTACATCGCCGCGGACGAGGCCGAGCGCCCCGACCCGGCAAGGCAGTGGAGTAGCCGTCCAGGTCCCCACCGACCACCTCGGAACTACTCGCGGCCGATCCACCACACCTCACCACCAGCCAGCGAGCTACTCCGAGAGGACTTCGTCATGACCGAGCACCACTTCGTCGGCAACCTGACCGCCGACCCCGAGCTGCGCACGACGACCACCGACAAGTCCGTGGCCGAGTTCCGGATCGCTGTCAGCGACCGGTACCGCGACGCCCAGGGCACATGGGTGGAGACCGAGCCCGTCTACTGGCCCGTCCAGATCTGGGGAGAGCCGGCCAAAGCGGTCAAGGCTCACCTCCGCACCGGCTCGAAGGTGATCGTCGTGGGCGAACTGCGCAACCAGGCATGGGAGGACCCGCAGACCAAGGAGAAGAAGAGCCGGCGCCTGATCCAAGCGCGGTACGTCGGCCCGGCCCTGGGCGACCAGCCGCGAAGCCACACCGCGCAGCCAGGTACGACGAACTCTCAGAGCGCGCCGACCGGGGTGGCGGATCCGCAGTGGGCCGACGCCTAGAACTGCGAAGCGACCGCAGGAGCCTTTTCACCAAAGCGAGACAAGGACTGTTC